>NZ_KV795541.1:70460-93803 GCF_001809035.1 Eikenella sp. HMSC061C02 | reverse complement strand
GAAATACTGTAAACAACGCTACTGGTTTCTACACCTAATTGCCGATTTGAAAGAGGCCACCTGAAAATATAAGGCATCTCCAATACAGCCGCTGCCATCAACACCGTTTTCAGGTAGCCTCTTCCCGGCAAACAGCGCATAATACGCCCGTTTGCCAACCCGCCCGGAGCCACCCATGCCCAACCCACTCTACGGCCAGCACCTCATCTCCATTCCTGACCTGAGCAACGAACAGCTCGAATGCCTGCTGGATACCGCCCTGCGCCTCAAGCGCGAACCGCGCCGCAACTTACTTGAAGGCCGGCTCATCGGCTCCTGCTTCTTCGAGCCCTCCACCCGCACCCGCCTCTCCTTCGAAACCGCCGTACAGCGGCTCGGTGGTAAAGTTATCGGTTTTTCCGACGGCGCCAACACCAGCGCCAAAAAAGGTGAAACCTTGGCCGATACCGCCCGCATCATCTCCAGCTACACCGACGCCATCATCATCCGCCACCCCAAAGACGGCGCCGCCCGCGTGCTGGCCGAATTCTCCGCCGTGCCCGTCATCAACGCCGGCGACGGCACCAACCAGCACCCCAGCCAAACCCTGCTCGACCTCGTTACCATCCAAGAAACCCAAGGCCGGCTGGACAAGCTCGTTATCGCCATGGCCGGCGACCTCAAATACGGCCGCACCGTCCATTCCCTCGCCCAAGCCATGAAACGGCACCAAGCCGAATTCATCTTCGTCTCACCGCCCAGCCTCGCCATGCCCGACTACATCACCGAAGAGCTCGACGCAGCCGGCTGCCGCTACCAAATCCTGCCCAGCCTCGAAGAAGCCGCCCGCCACGCCGACATCCTCTACATGACCCGCGTGCAGCGCGAACGCTTCGACGAACAAGAATTCGCCAAAATCCAAGGTAAATTCAACCTCGAAGCCACCACCCTCGCCCAAGCCAAACCCAACCTGCGCGTACTGCACCCCCTGCCCCGCGTCGACGAAATCCATCCCAACGTGGATGGCACGGTTTATGCTTACTACTTTGAACAAGCAAAAAACGGTGTATTCGCACGCATGGCCATGCTGTCATTAGTGTTAAACGAAAGCGTATAACGTCAATATTTGTAACAGGCTACCTGAAAATGTCAGTTTTAATGTAGCCCAAGCAATTGTTCCCGCCTGCCGTGCATACACACTAATCTGCCCATTTGGGGAAGTTCCTACTTCCCCACTTCATCAGATTTTTCTAACAAAGGGATTGATCATGTATGCCAAAAAAGCTTTAGCCCTAGCATGTATAGCCGTGCTGGTGAGCGGTTGCAAAGAAGACGAAAAAAACCGCAATTATTCGATCGGTTTTGCCAACGGCGGCTACTCTCGGGATGCGAATATATCCGTTCCCAACGGACCACAGTCTGAAGCACAGCCTCAACCGCAGCCGCAACCTCAACCGCAGCCGCAACCTCAACCTCAGCCGCAACCTCAGCCGCAACCTCAGCCGCAACCCCAACCTCAGCCGCAACCGCCAATCACTGGCTGTCCGTCGGCCACGGATGCGTCAGGCAAATGGACCAGCGTCAAATGCTATGAGTTTAACAACGGTGAAACATCCGATATGGCGGCTAGACTCATACCCAATCACTTAGATAGCCACCTTTCCTACCTCCCAGGCAACATCGCGCTGGTGGAAAATAAATACATTCAAATCACCACCCGCCGACATTGCGTGGCTCGCCAAGGTGACCCGCTTACCGATCAAAACTTCACCACAGGCCCCTGCCCAGCCAACAAAGTTGCCCAATATTCAAGCGGCCGTTTGGAGTCTGGTCAAATTGTGGATGGTGGGAAACCGTTCCGTGCCGAAATCCGAGCCAAAATTAACTGGAACGGCTCAAGGGGCATGCGCACGGCACTATGGCTGCGCAATAGCGAAACCTTGCAAAATTGCGGCAGCAACCCTGCTGCCAACGACCCCTACGGTGAGCTCGATATTCTCGAGTGGTATTCCTCTGCACGGGCATATGCTTGGTCCTCAACACACGCCAGCTGTTTCTATAGTCACAAAAGAGGCACTTGGCGCACGCGCGTTTTCGCACACCGTTTGGAGCAACACATCAATCGGCAAGCTACCCCGCTAGATGGCGATTGGCATGTATGGGCAATCGAGTTTGACGGCCAGAAAGTGCGCTACTATCTAGACGGTAAGCTCATCCCCGTGTCCCACTACATAGTGGACGACAACACCACGGTGGACGTGATCGACCGCAGCCGTACCGACGAATCAGGCGGCTACCCTTCCACCATGCCGGATGAAGACTTTGCAAAACTCAACGTTAACCGCCAAATGCTGGATCAGGTATTCAGAGCTAAAGGCCCTTGGTATTTCATTCTAAATGACTACGCGGAATGGGAAGACAAGCTAGATCCACCCCGCCCCACCGACCCATTCCCAGTTCAAACCACCTTGATCGACTACGTACGGCTGTATCAGAAAAACTAATCCAGCTCTTGCAGGCTACCTGAAATTTCAGGTAGCCTGTATTTCATCCCACCCTATCCGGAAACCCAAATGGACAACAAAAGACTCAGCGTTGAAGCCATCGAAAACGGCACCGTTATCGACCACATCCCAGCCGGCCTCGCCCTCACCATCCTGCGCCAATTCAAGCTACTGCACGAAGGCTGTGCTGTAACCGTCGGCTTCAACCTGCCCAGCAAACGGCACGGCCGCAAAGATATTATCAAAATCAACGGCATCAAACTCAATGAAGCCGCCGCCAACCGTCTCGCCCTGTTCGCCCCCGAAGCCACGGTAAATCTCATTGCCAACTTCAAAGTCGAACAAAAAATGCTGCTCAGGCTGCCCGAAACCATCAGCGAAGTCTTCCGATGCCCCAACCCCAACTGCGCCAGCCACAGCGAACCCGTTGCCAGCCGCTTCTACGTGCGCCGCTTAGGTAACCAAACCCGACTCAAATGCCACTACTGCGAAAAAACCTACGACCGCAGCCTCGTAACCGAAGCCTGAAATGACAAACACAACAAAAGCTACCTGAATTTTTCAGGTAGCCCCCTATAGTAAACACCCTCATTCCCAGATATAATTTAACTAATTTATATACTTAACCTAACAAGGAGAACTGCCATGAGTTCTGACGAACGCTACCTCCCCCCGCAAAGTGAAGACCTTGGCTCACGTACCAGCCAAGCAGCCCCTGCCTTGTGGAACCCGAACGCAGCTGCCTGCTGGTCACTGCTGTTTTCCCCTATTTTCGGCGCTGCGCTGCATATGTTCAACGCCCGCGCCATGGGCGATGCCGAACTGGAAAAGCTGAATAAGGGCTTTATGTGGGGCACGCTGGCCGTACTGGTGATCGCGATCCTCCTCGCTATTTTCTCCGGAATAAAGGCCAACTTTGTCGGCATTGCTGCACTCGGTGCCTGGTATGGCGCAGTAGGGCGCAAGCAAGTGGCCTTAGTGAAAGAACGATATGGCTCAAACTATCCACGTCGTTCATGGGGCAAGCCCATATTATTCGGTGTCCTCGGCATCGTCGCATTGTATGTTTGTATCTTTATCTTGCTTTTTATTGTCTCTTAACGAGACCTAAATCAAACCATCCCCCCTTTCAGGTAGCCTTAGGCTACCTGAAATTTTGTACTTAACCACCGGAAAATCTTTTATGCCTCCATCCCTCACTTGGCACACCTTTCCCACTCCCGCTGCCCAAGCTGCCGCACTGGCCGAAGCCGTAGCCAACTGCCTGCGCGATTGTCTGCACACACAAGGCCATGCCGTGCTGGCCGTATCCGGCGGCCGCTCGCCCGTAGCGTTTTTTGAAGTCCTGGCGCAGCAAAAACTGAATTGGCCGAACGTCACCATCACCCTGGTGGACGAGCGGCTCGTGCCGCCACAGCACGCCGACAGCAACGCCGCGCTGGTGCGCCGCCACCTGTTGCAACACACCGCCACAGCTGCCCGCTTCCTGCCGCTGGTAGACGAACAAACCGATGTGTCCGACCCTGCCGCCGCCCTGGCCGAAGCCGAGGCTGCCTTTCCCTCGCCCGACATCGCCGTGCTCGGCATGGGTGCCGACGGCCACACCGCCTCGCTGTTCCCGCAAGCCCCGCAGCTGGCCGCGGCCGTGTCGCCCGAATGCCGCAGCAAACTGGTGCACACCAGCCCGATTACCGCTGCACACGAACGCATCGGCATGAGCCTGAACGCACTCGCCGCCGTGCCGCAGCTATTTTTATCGATTCAGGGCGCAGACAAACGCTCCGTGCTGGAACAGGCTGCTGCCATGCCCTTGAGCGAGCGCCCCATCAGCCTGCTGCTGCATCGGGTAAACGTGCATTGCCAAGTGTATTACGCCGATTGAATCTGCAGGTTGGCAATAAGCCTTCCTGCCAAGCCGAACCATATTAAAAAGGCTACCTGAAATCTTTCAGGTAGCCTTTTGGTTGGCCATGCCATGGTTGTAAACCTCAACCATGCGAGCAGGCAGCCATCAAGCCCTCTTTTTGCTATATCAAAAAACACCTAAAAATGCAGCGCCAAAAAAGTTAAAACACCATAATTATCAGACATAACGAACCAAGCTACCGCTTTTCAGGTAGTCTTGGCCTATTGTAAAAAACAATCAATAGCCTTTGACAATTTTTAACTGCTATCCTAATATTTACTCGAGGACTGTTGGCAGGACAACAGGCCTGCATTTAATTGTTTCTTTATTTTCCATAGGGATAAAGCCATGATAGAAGTGAACAGCTACTACACCCTGATTGCAGCCACCATGGTGCTGCTATTGGGTAAACTGATGGTTAGCAAAATCAAGTTTTTGCGGGATTTCAATATTCCCGAGCCGGTGGCGGGCGGCCTAGTGGCGGCTATCTGCCTATTTAGTCTGCATGCGACCACGGGCATCGGCTTCCAGTTTCAAAAACCGCTGCAAGACGCATTTATGCTGATTTTCTTTACCTCCATCGGCCTGAGCGCGGATTTCTCCCGTCTGAAAGCCGGCGGTATTCCGCTGGTGGTGTTCACCGCCATCGTAGGCGCATTTATCTTTGTGCAAAACATTATTGGCGTGGGTTTGGCCAGCGTGTTCGGCCTGCACCCGATGACCGGCCTGATTACCGGCTCCATCACCCTCACCGGCGGCCACGGTACGGCAGCCGGCTGGGCGCCCGACTTAATCAAATACGGTGTGCCTGCTGCAGCTGAATTGGGCATGGCCTCAGCCACCTTCGGCCTGGTGGCCGGCGGCATCATCGGCGGCCCGGTGGCTCGCCGACTCATCAACAAAATGGGGCGCAAACCCTTGGATTCCGCAACTGTGGAAGCCGACCACCTGCGCTCTGCCGACGACGATCCGGATTACAGCACCGACGATATGTTTGAGCGTGCCGAGCAAACCCGCCTGATCACCGCCACTTCGGCCATCGAGACACTGGCCATGTTTGCCGCCTGCCTCTCGTTTGCCGAAATTATGGACGGTATCGACAAACAATACCTGTTCGACCTACCCAAATTCGTATGGGCGCTGTTTGGCGGTGTGGTATTGCGCAACGTATTGGTGAGTGCGTTTAAATTCAATATGTTCGACCGTGCCATCGACGTATTTGGCAACGCCTCGCTCTCACTCTTCCTCGCCATGGCCCTGCTGAACCTGCAACTGTGGCAGCTGACCGGTTTGGCAGGCCAAGTGACCGTCATCCTGCTGGTTCAAACCGTAGTGATGATTCTGTATGCCACCTACGTTACCTATGTGTTTATGAACCGCGACTACGACGCTGCCGTGCTGGCGGCCGGCCACTGCGGTTTCGGCCTCGGCGCCACCCCCACCGCCGTAGCCAATATGCAGTCCATCACCGAGCGCTTCGGCCCCTCACACAAAGCCTTCCTGATTGTGCCGCTGGTGGGCGCGTTCTTCGTGGACATCATCAACGCGCTGATCTTGTCGGGCTTCGTGAACTTCCTGAAATAGCCCGCCCCAGCATGAGCAAACGGCATCCGATTGGGGATGCCGTTTTTGTTTGCCGATTATCAGAGAACGCCAAAAAGGCTATAGTGAATTAAATTTAAATCAGGACAAGGAGGCGAGCCGCAGACAGTACAAATAGTACGGCAAGGTGAGGCAACGCTGTACTGGTTTAAATTTAATTCACTATACCTGAAAATGTAGAGACCAAACCAATTTTCAGGTAGCCTTACAGCCAACCCATTCCCCTAACCACAAGGATACCTGCCATGACCACACTCCCCACTATTCCCGCCAGCCAAACCGTATTCGCCATGTCGCCCGACAACGCCCCCGTGCTGCGCGCCGCATCCGGCAGCCGCGTGCGTTTTGAAACCTGCGACTGCTTCACCGACCAAATCCAAACCCCCGCCGACACCTTCGACAATCTCGACTGGAACCGCATCAATCCCGCCACCGGCCCCCTGTTTGTGGAAGGCGCCGAGCCGGGCGATACCCTGCGCGTACACATCCGCCGCATCGAATTGGGCAAACAGGCCGTGCTCGCCACCCTACCCGGCGCAGGCGTGGCCGGCAACCGGCTGGAACGCGGGCGCATCGACATCGTGCCGGTGGAAGACGACCATGTTGTCTTGTTCGGCAAAGTGCGCCTGCCGCTCAACCCAATGATTGGCGTGATCGGCACCGCACCCGCCGAAGGTACCATCAGCTGTGGCACGCCCGATGCACATGGCGGCAATATGGACACCAAAATCATCACCGAAGGCACCACGCTGCTCCTGCCGGTAAACGTACCCGGCGCGCTGCTGGCCATGGGTGATTTACACGCTGGCATGGGCGACGGCGAGGTGGGCATTTCCGGCCTGGAAATCAAAGGCGCGGTAGAAGTGGACGTGAGCGTCATCAAAGGCCGCCCCTACCCCCTGCCGCTGGCCGTAACCGCCGATTGCTGCTACACCATCGCCTCCAGCCCCGATTTGGATCAAGCCGCCGAAACCGCCACCCTGATGGCCACCGACCTGCTCACCGCCCACGGCGGGCTCGACACCAACCAAGCCATCGCCCTACAAAGCATCGCCGGCGATTTGCAGGTGTGCCAAGTGGTCGATCCCAACAAAACCTGCCGCTTCGCCCTGCCGCGCAGGGTAACGAAACAATTAGGGATTGAGTTGCCGTAATGCGTTTGGCCTAGAATAGAAACGGCAAAAGGCTACCTGAAAGCCCAGCTTCACCAAAATGAAAACGCCATAGAGCGAAATTTCTGTGAAACCAAACTTTCAGGTAGCCTTATTGATGCATAACGCAATTGGAGCAGCTTAATCTTACTCCTCTTCATCCCCGTAATACTTCACCCCGATTTTAATCGGCGGCCGCCCTTGTGATTTACGGTGGGCGTTAGAATCGCGCAGGGAATAGGCACAGCCGCAGTATTCCTGCTGGTAGAAGTGCTCACGCTTGCTGATTTCGATCATGCGTGCGCTGCCGCCGCCTTTGCGCCAGTTGAAATCCCAATACACCAAGCCGGGATACTGTTCAGCGGCACGGCGGCCGCAATCGTTAATCTGATTCATGTTTTTCCAGCGGGAAATACCGAGGCTGCTGGTGAACACGGGAAAGCCGTTTTCGTGGGCGTATTGGGCAGCTTTTTCAAAACGCATGTCGAAGCACATGGTGCAGCGGATACCGCGCTCGGGCTCAAACTCCATGCCTTTGGCTTTCTCAAACCATTCTTTGCGGTCATTTTCGTAATCGTCATCTTTATCGATGAAAGGAATACCGAATTTGTCGGCAAAGCGCATATTTTCTTCTTTGCGCAGCAAATATTCTTTGAGCGGGTGGATGTTGGGATTGTAGAAATAGATGGTGTAGTCGATGCCGGAAGCAAGCAGGGCTTCCATCACTTCGCCGCTACACGGAGCGCAGCAGGAATGGAGTAAGACTTTGTTTTGCCCGCCCGGCGGAACAAGCACGGGGCGGCTGATGGGGCTGACTTCAAGAGTGTGGTTCATGGTTTTTCCGTGATTTAGTTTGGGCGGAATTTTAACACCAAACGCAGCAGGGCTGCGGGGCTAGGGGTTAAAAACGTTTTCAGGTAGCCTCTTCATGTTTTGCAAGAGCTACCTGAAAATATTGCAACCAATAGTAGCAAGGCATGGTCTCTGTGCTCAGCATGTCAATCGCTGCATATAGAAAACCGCTTGAAAGGGCATGCCTTTTCAAGCGGTTTGGTTTGGCTAAAGCCGGAATCAGCAGCAGCGGCCGCCGTTGGCTCCGCAGCGGCGTTTACGACAGTAGTCTGCAAACTGCTGCTCGGTCATTACCGGTGCGTTGGGGTTATAGCGCCGTTGGCGTGCCACGTAGTTGGCGTAATCCGGCACGCCCACCATCAGGTTGGCAGTCAGCTTGGCTGTTTTCCAAGCCTGATGGAGACGCTGTTTCAGCTTATGCTTCATTCACAGCCTCGGAGCTTGCACCAGCGGTTTCGTTGCGGAATACCGGCGGGATTTCCTGAGCGGTCGGCCAGCCGACTTTACGGGCTTTCAGGGCTACCTGAAGACCATAAATCCCCACCACAACCACTACAGACAGGAACAACACAGTCAGACCGGCGTTCACGTAGTCGTTGAAGGCGATGCGGCCCATTTCCTCAACGGTTTTGGCCGGAGCCAGGATTTCACCACGAGCCAAGGCGTCTTTGTATTTGGCGGCGTGAGCTACAAAGCTAACACGCGGGTTGGAATCGAACACTTTTTGCCAGCCGGCATAGCAGGTTACCAGCAATACACCGAGCGCCGGAACCAAAGTAACCCAAATGTAGCGGTCGCGTTTCATCTTAATCAGAACCACGGTACACAGGATCAGAGCCACACCTGCAAGCATCTGGTTGGCGATACCAAACAGCGGCCACAGGGAGTTGATGCCGCCCAACGGGTCGGTTACACCGGTGTAGAGGAAGTAGCCCCACAGTGCAACGGCCATAAAGGTGGCAATCAAGTTGGCCGGCAGGCTGTCGGTGTTGCCGAAGGGTTTGTAGAAGATGCTGCCCAAGTCCTGGATCATGAAGCGGGCCACACGGGTACCGGCGTCCACAGCAGTCAGAATGAACAGGGCTTCAAACAGCAATGCGAAGTGATACCAGAACGCCATCATGCCTTCGCCAGGAATCAGCTTGCTCATGATGTGAGCCATACCTACGGCCAGAGTCGGCGCACCGCCTGCACGAGACAGGATGGTGTGTTCGCCCACTTCTTTAGCCACGTGCAGCAGAGTAGCTTCGCTTACCGGGAAGCCCAGCTGGGTGGTGATCACGTGTGCGGCATTGGCAGCGTCGGTGCCGATCAGGGCAGCCGGGCTGTTCATGGCGAAGTACACACCAGGATCAAGCGAAGAAGCGGCAGCCAGCGCCATAATGGCCACAAAGCTTTCCATAATCATGCCGCCGTAGCCGATCATGCGTACGTGCTCTTCGTTTTCCACCATTTTCGGCGTGGTGCCTGAAGAAATCAGGGCATGGAAGCCGGATACCGCACCGCAGGCGATGGTGATGAACAGGAAGGGGAAGAGATGGCCTGAGAATACCGGGCCGGTACCGTCGATAAATCGGGTAACGGCGTGCATTTGCAGCGGCGGGCTAACAATAACGATGCCCAAGGCCAATGCAATGATGGTACCGATTTTCAGGAAGGTGGAGAGGTAGTCACGCGGGGTGAGCAGCAGCCACACCGGCAACACGGAAGCGATGAAACCGTAGATCATCACTGCCCAGGCGATAGACAGGCCTTCCAAATCGAAGATATGCCCAAAGGAGCTTTCAGCCACGTTTTTACCATACACAATCGCCAACACCAGCAGGATAAAGCCGACGATGGAAATCTCGCCGATTTTGCCCGGACGGATATAGCGGGTGTAGATACCCATAAACAGAGCGATTGGGATGGTAGTGGCGATGGTGAAGGTACCCCACGGGCTGTGGATCAAGGCTTTCACCACAATCAACGCCAGCACGGCCATGATGATCACCATAATCATCAGAATACCGATGGAGGCAATCACGCCGGCTACAGTGCCCAGCTCTTGTTTCACGATATCGCCCAAGGATTTACCGTCACGGCGCATGGACACGAACAACACCATCGCGTCCTGAACCGCACCGGCAAACACCACGCCGAAGATAATCCACAGCGTGCCGGGCAGGTAACCCATCTGCGCGGCCAATACCGGACCTACCAACGGGCCGGCGCCAGCGATGGCGGCAAAATGGTGGCCGAACAGCACGCCTTTGTGCGTCGGCACATAGTCCAAGCCATCGTTATGGCGCTCGGCCGGCGTGAGCCGGTTGGGATCGAGCTGCATTACGTTTTTGGCAATGTAGAGGCTATAAAAGCGGTAGGCAATGGCATATACGGAGACGGCAGCAATCACCATCCACACCGCACTGACCTGCTCACCGCGATGGATAGCCAAAGTGGTAAAGGCGGCCAAGCCGGCCAACACCACAACGCCCCATATCAGGAAGCTTTTGAGTTTGTTCATGATAACAACACTCCGATTCAACAAACATAAAACGGCTGCTTGGCCAGGCCATACCGCCCACCTTCGGCAGCCCCCTATCCAGCAATCAAACGCTATGCTAAAGACACAAACGTCTTAACTACCAAACGGCATAAGCTTAACATATTCGTGGGAATAATTACGTTAAATTTTCAAGCGAACGAGGCTGTTTTTGCCACGTTTTAGACGGAAAAGCCTAGATTCAGTACAAAAATATACTGGATCAAGAATAATTTGATTTAGGTCAACAAATCACCGATCGGATAACACCATTGTTGGTTTTTACAAAAAAATCAGCAGGCGAAGGTTAAAGTTTGTTTGTCGGGCTTGAGCTGTATTGACGCTTTTCAGGTAGCCTCTTGAGCCTTGGCAATCGCCAAGATAGCAGCAAAAGGCTACCTGAAAATGTGGGGAGCAGACAGAGCAAAATGTCAGAGCGGCAATACCAACCTAACCATCAAGATTCAGGTAGCCTCCCGCTAGGTAATGGCTGCATTGGCTGTTTGCTGCTGGTATGACCAAAGGCTACCTGAAAACAACCAAACCGGACGGCTGTATGCCCGCCCGGCTTGGTTGTTCCATAGATAAATCAGGCGCCAAACTACTGCGCTGGCTGCACCGTTGGGGTAGAAGCTTTCCGGTAACGGCCGGCCATGGCTTTATACACCATGCTTTCGTAGCGCAAGGCCTGGTATCGGGCTTCGAGCAGGCTTTGCGCGCCGGAATATTCGGTGTTCAGCGCGGAGAGCCAGTCTTTGAGCTCGTTGCGGCCGTGTTGGTAGCGCACACGATAGTAGCGGCTGTTTTCAACGTCGAGCCGGTGGCGTCGGCGCTGGTTTTCCAGGGTTTGGCGGCTGGCGCGGTATTGGCGGTAGTTGGTATCGACTTCGTTGAGCGCGGTGGTGAGGGCTTTTTCGAAGGCAAGTTTGGCGTTGTCAAAGTCGGCTTCGGCGCTGCGGTCTTTCCAGTGCATGGTGCGCCAGTTGAGGAAGGGCAGGTTGAGGCTGACACTGCCGCCCAATATCGGCACATTGAACAGGTTTTTGCTGTGCTCAGACGCGGTACTCAGCGCGGCGTTCAGCGTGATGCTGGGATACCAGCTGCGGTATTGCGCCTGCTGGCTTTTGAGGGCGGACTGCAGGCGGTAGTCGGCGGCGATGAGGTCGGGGCGGGCGGCGAGGGTGGAGATGGGCACATTCAAATCGAGCTTGCCGCCTTCGGGCAGGCGGAAGGATTCGGGCTGCACGGCCATTGCCTGGCCGGGGCGCAGGTTGAGCAGGTTGCGCAGGGTGGCTTCGGTGTTGCTGCGGCTCTGTTGCAGCGACAGCAGGCTGTTCTCGGCGGCGAGCAGGGATTGCTCGGCCTGGGTAACCTCAATCGAGGCCACGCGGCCATGGCGGTATTTGCTGCGGGCGATTTGCAGGATTTGTTTGTATTGCTCGATGGTTTTTTCGGTGAGCTTGATGGCTTCGTTGAGATAGGCTACCTGAAAATAGGCATCGGCCACATTGTTGATTACAGTCAGGCGGGTAGCGGCCAAATCTTGCTCGGTGGCGCGCTGCTCCCACGCTTGGGCAGAGGCGGTGGCGTTGAGTTTGCGCCATAAATCGAGCTCGTAGCTTAAGCCGAGCTGGCTGCTGTAGCTGTGGCTGTTTTGGCGGGTGTCGAGGTTGCGGTTGGCATTGGCACCGAGCGAAGCGTTGAATTCTGGCACGAGATTGGCGCCGAGAATGTTGGCCTGATACAGGGCTTTGTTCACGCTAACGGCGGCCTGTTTTAAATCCACATTGTTGGCCAAGGCCTGCTCCACCAGGGCGTTGAGCCCGCTGTCGCCGAAGCTTTGCCACCAGTTGCCTTCGGTTTGGTAGGCGCAGCCGGCGGGGTCGGGGCAGTGGCCGCTTTCGCCGGCGGCGGTTTGTACGCTGCCCTCGCGCCGAGCTTGGGCGAGGCCGATTTGGGTGTTGGGGGTTTGGTCGATGGCGCAGCCGGCGAGCAGAAGCAGCGCCAGCGCGGCAGCACGGATGGGCGGGTGGGTTGTTTGGTTCATAAACCCTCGTTTCTTGATTGGGTGTCGGGTGGGTTTCAGGTAGCCTGGATTACCGGTTGGAGGCTACCTGAAAAATCGTTCACTTTAGCTTGCAATCCTGTTTACCCTGTTTTCAGGTAGCCCCTACCTACTCCTTGCAGGCTACCTGAAAATATCGGGCGGTTTTAGCTTGATGGCTGCTCACGCTTTCAGCCCGCCGCTAATCGCGCGACAGGGCGGCAATCGGGTTGAGCTTGGAGGCGTTTTTGGCGGGCATGAAGCCGAACAGCACGCCGATGAAGGTGGAGCAGCACACCGCGCTCACAATCGACCAGGTAGAGAACGACATAGCAAACTCGCTGGTCAGCGCGTTGAAGCCCAGGCCGATCAAATAGGAAAGCAGGATGCCGGCCGCACCGCCGATGAGGCAGATGAGCACGGCTTCAATCAGAAACTGCTGCAAAATATTGCCCTGCCGCGCGCCGATGGCCATGCGCACGCCGATTTCCTTGGTGCGCTCGGTTACCGACACCAGCATGATGTTCATCACGCCAATGCCGCCCACCACCAATGAAATCAGGGCAATACAGGAAATCAGCAGAGTCATCGCACCGGTGGTTTTTTCGATGGTCTGCTTGATGCTGTCGCTGTTGCTGGTGAAGAAGTCTTCCTGGCCGTGCCGCGCCAGTAGCAGCTCTTTAATGCCCTGCTCGGCTACGGAGGTGCTCACGTCGTCGCGGATTTTCACAGTTACCGCGCTGATGTAGCGTTCGCCTGAAATACGGTTCATCACCGTGGTGTAGGGCGCCCACATTTGCAGGCTGTCGCCACCGCCCCAACCGTTTTGGTCTTCCGCGCTGATGCCGATTACGCGCAGCGGGCGTTTGCCGAACAGAATGGTTTGGCCGATGGGGTTGGTGCCTTCCGGGAACAACTGCTTGCGGGTGTTCGGATCGATAACCACCACTTGCGCGGCAGTGTCTACGTCGTCTTGGTTAAACAGCCGGCCTTGGTCGAGCTTGATGCCGCGCACATTGAAATACTGCTCGCCCGCGCCGTAGAGCTGGGCGGTAACGTTGGTGTTGCGGTAGGTAACGGTGGCGCTGGAAGTGGTCATCGGGGTCACGCTATCCACATAGCTTTGTTTGCCGATGGCTTCGGCATCGGCAATGGTGAGCGTGCGGATACGGCCCCGGTGGCGGTCGCCGAAGCTTTTACCGGGATACACGCCGATGGTGTTGGTGCCGATGGAGCTGATGTCGGAAAGGATTTTCTCCTGCGTGCCGCGCCCCAACGCCACCACGGATACCACCGATGCAATGCCGATAATAATGCCGAGCATGGTGAGCAGGGAGCGCATTTTGTGCGACATAATGGCCTGCACCGACATTTTGAAGGCTTCCACAAACTGGTCTTTATAAAACAGCCAAGATGCCTTTTCGGCGCGGCTTTCCACGCTGCTGGGCGGGATTTCGGCGTTTTTGCTGGTATCGGCGATGATTTCGCCGTCTTTGATTTCAATCACGCGGTTGGCAAAGGCGGCGATTTTCGGGTCGTGGGTTACCAAAATAATGGTATGCCCTTTGGCATGCAGCCCGCGGATGATTTCCATCACCATCTCGCCGCTGCCAGAATCGAGCGCACCGGTGGGCTCGTCGGCCAAGATGATTTCGCCACCGTTCATCAGCGCGCGGGCAATAGACACGCGCTGCTGCTGGCCGCCGGAGAGCTGGTTGGGGCGGTTGTCTTCCTTGCCTTCCAAGCCCAAGTCGGCCAGAAGCTGAGTTGCGCGTTCATTCCGCTCTTTTTGATCCATGCCGGCATACACGGCGGGCAGCGCCACGTTTTCGCGCGCGCTCAATGCGCCCAATAGGTTGTAGCGCTGAAAAATAAAACCGAATTTGCGTCGGCGCAACGCGGCCAGCTCGTCGCCGCTCATTTGCGAAGTTTCCACACCGTCAATTTGATACGAGCCGGAAGTGGCGCTATCGAGACAGCCGATGATGTTCATCAGCGTGGATTTGCCAGAGCCGGATTGGCCGATGATGGCAATGAAATCGCCTTTTTGGATGGTGAGGCTGATGTCTTTTAAAACGTGGACGCGGTTGGCGTCTTCACCAAAATAGCGGTTGATGTTGCGGCATTCGATTAGGTTCATATGCATACGGCTTTCGTTGCGGCGGGGAGGCTACCTGAAACGATAGAAGCAGGCTTTACAGCATGGTTTCAGGTAGCCTTTAGGTTTTCAGGTAGCCTGGCATGGCAGTGAGCGCCAGCTTACACCGGCGGGCCGCCCTGCCACTCTTTCACCGTGCCGTCGCTCTCCGACACAATCACTTTTTCGCCCTCTTTCACGCCCGATTTCACTTCGGTGCGCGTACCGTCGCTGATGCCCACGGTAATCGTGCGCTCTTCCACTTGGTTGTCGGCTTTCAGCACGCGCACATAGCGTTCGCGGCCGCGCTGTTTCACCGCGGTGGCGGGGACGGTGAGCACGTTTTTGGCTTCACCGATCACGATATTGTTTTGCGTGGTCATGCCGATGGCGAGCTTGCCGTCTTCGTTCGGCACGAGCGAGCGGGCGTAGTAATAGATGGCGGTGCTGGTGGTGTCGGTGCTGGTGGTGTAGCTGCCTTGTGACAGGGTGGTTAAGCCCGGGTCGACACTATCCAGCTTGGCTTCCCGTTCGCTGTCGGGGTCGGCCAAGGTGGTGAATAGCAGGGTTTGGCCGGCTTTCACGCGGGTTACGTCGCCCTCGGCAATCTGCATCTTGTTCAGCATATGGCTCAAATCGGCCACTTGGCCGATGGCGGGCGTGGTTTGCACCGCGTTCACGGTTTGCCCTTCTTCCACTTTCACCGAAACCATCGTGCCGGAAATCGGCGCGGTGATGCGGGTGTAGCCCAAGTCGGCTTCAGCCGTATTGATGGCGATACGGGTTTGGCGAATAGAAGATTGCAGCTCGCCCACCTGCGCCTTGGCGGCGGCATACGAGCCCTGTGCGCTTTCCAGCTCTTCTTTGGAGGTGGCGTTTTCCGCCCACAAGGCCTGCTCGCGGCGGTATTTTCGTTCGGCGTTTTGCAGCGCCACGCGGGCAGACACGAGCTGCGCCTGATAAGTTTCCAACTTGGCCTTATTCGTGTTCAGCGCGTTGAGCTGAGTGGTGGAATCGATTTCGGCAATGAGGTCGCCCTTTTCCACATGCTGCCCGAGCTTCACATACAAATGCTTGATTTGGCCGGAAGCCTGGGCGCCCACATCCACCAGTTGCGCGGCGGAAATCTCGCCGGTGGCGGATACGGTTTGGCGCACATCGGCACGCTTCACTTCTTCAGTGAGATAGGTGGTTTGCGGCTTGCTCGGCTTCAAAAAGGCATAGCCCGCTGCGCCCACGGCCAGCGCCGCCACTGCCCACAATGTCCATTTCAACGGTTTTTTCATCTTGTTCCGCCTGCCCTTTCCGGCAGCTGTTAAGAAATATGGCTATTCTAGGAAACTGCCGCTGCTTGCGCTATCTGATTAACCTATCCTTACCCCGCCGAGGCTTTATTGGCAGGGCTTTACGGAAATTAGGGGTTGCAGAAAAGGCCACCTGAAAGTTTCAGGTAGCCTTTTGTTTGATCACGCTTGGTTCAAGCAAGCGGATTGTGCCTAACGCCTTCTGCCGTTGCTGCGGCGGACGGCGGGTTTGCCGGATTGAGGCATGCCGACCACGGTGGTGTGCAGGCCGGTTACGCGGCGCTGCCAGGCGGCTTTCACTTCTTCGGCGCTTAAGCGGGAAACGGCTGCCGGGTAGCGGCTGAGGTAGTCGTCGGGCAGGTTGTAGAGGCCGATGAGTTTCAGGTAGCCCAACAGTTCGGCGTTGGTGTCGAAGCGCAGGGGGAAGCTGCCCACGAGGCTGGCCTTGGCCTGCGCCAGTTCGGCTTCGGTGGGGCCGTTGGCGGCGAACTCCTGCAACACTTTCTGCGTGTCGGCCAGGGCAGCGGCGGCACGGGATTTCTCGGTGGCGAAGGAGATGGTGAGCGGGCCTTGGGCGCGCAGGGGGGTGAGGCGGGAGGAGGCGCCGTAGGTGTAGCCGTGTTGGTCGCGCAGGACTTTCATCAGCCGGCTATCAAAACTGCCGCCGCCGAGAATGTAGTTGCCCACGGCCAAGGCGTAGTAGTCGGGATCGTTCGGGGTGAGGAGGGGCATGCCCAATACGATGTGCGCCTGGGTGCCGCTATGCGGCAGGGTTTGGGTTTGCACCGCGCCATGGGTGGCTTCGGGCAGGGGCGGCAAGGCTTGGCCGGTGGGCAAGTCGCCGGTGAGTTTGCTCACGATTGCTTCGGCCTGGCTGCGGCTGACATCGCCCACAATCGCCACCACGGCGTTGCGGCGGGTGAAATATTGCTGATGGAAGCGGTGCAGGTCGGCAGGGGTGATGCGGCGGATGGTTTGCTCGCTGGTGCGGGCAGAATGGCCGTAGGGATGGGTGGGATATACCTGCCGGGTGTTGGCCACGGAAGCGAGGAAATCGGGCTGGGTGCGGTTTTGCTTGAGGGTTTCCACCGCGCGGTCTTGCTCGCGTTTGAGCACTGCTGGGTCGAAACGGGGCTCAACCAGCACATCGCGCATCAGGCCGAGGGCGGGGTTGAGGATATCCGGCTTGGAGAGGCTGCGCAGTCGCACACCGGAGGTGTCGGTGGTGTTGTAGCTGGAAAGGCTCACGGCCAAATCGGCCACGCGCTGGAGCAGGGCTTCTTCGCCCAAGCTTTTAGTGCCGGTGTCGGCCAAGCCGGCGGCGAAATCGGCCACGCCGATTTTGTTGGCGCTGTCGCGGCTGCTGCCGGCATCGAAGGCTACATCAATATCGACAATCGGGTTTTCATGCCGCTCCACCAGCAGCACTTTGGTGCCCTCGGCGGTTTGCCAGCGCTGAATGGGGATATTCTCAGCCAACGCGGCGGCAGGCAGCAGGCAGGCCAGCAGCAGGGTGCGGAACAGGGGTTTCATGGGGATTTACTCCTAAATTTGGATACGGTTTTGGCTGCGCTGAAGCGGGCGCTTTCAGGTAGCCTGTTAATTTAGAACCGGAAGGCTACCTGAAAATATTCCTACGTTTTCAGGTAGCCTTTGCCGCTTATTTGGATTCGGGATACAGCACCACGGTGGTGTGCTTCTGCGCCAAAAGCCAGCGGGCGGCCTCGCGCACTTCTTCGGCGCTCACGGCCAAGCGGCGGCGGAGAATTTCGTCTTCATCCGTGTAGGAGAAGCCGGCCGACTCCAGCGAGCCGATGTTGGTGGCTTGGGTTTCCATCGAGTCTTTGCCAAACTCGCGTGCGGCCAGGCTGCGGTTGCGCACACGCGCCAATTCTTCTTCGCTCACGCCGTGTTCGGCAATCTGGCGCACTTCGTTCAAAAACGCTGCTGTGAGCTGCTCGGGCTTCACATTCGGCGCGGGCGTGCCGCTAAACAGCAGCACATCTGGCGAGCGGGTGAGCATATCGTAGCCCATCGAGGCTTCCACTGCGACCTTGCGGCCGCGCACCAGATTGCGCTCGATGCGGGCAGACATGCTGCCGTCGAGCACGTCGGCCAGCATATTCAGCGCATAGGGCAGCTTGTCGTCCACTTTGCGCAGGGCGGGCACCTGAATAGCCAAACCCACCACCGGCGAGCTTACCGGCGCGGTAGAGCGGGCAGAGCGGTTGGCCGTTTGCGGCGGCTCGGTTAAATCGTTGCGCGCAGGCAGCGGGTGGTCGGGCAGGCTGCCGAACAGTTTTTCCGCGTTATCCAGCACTTCGCCCGCCTTCACGTCGCCCACAACCACCAGCGTGGCGTTGTGCGGCGCATACCAGGCGCGGTACCACTGGCGCAAATCTTCCGGCTTGAGCGTGTGCAAATCCGCCTCATAGCCGATAACCGGCGCACGGTTTTCCGGCTTGGCATAGGCATTCAGATTAATCTGCTCCCACATTTTGCCGTCGGGGTCGTTATCGGTGGTGAGGCGGCGCTCTTCGCGGATTACCTTCATTTCGTTTTCAAAATCGGCATCGCTGAAATTCAGGTTCACCATGCGGTCGGCCTCCAGCTCCAGCACCTGCGGCAGGCTGCCCACGGCAAATTCTTGGTGATACACGGTTTCGTTGCGCGAAGTGAAGGCGTTGTCGCTGCCGCCCAGCGCGGAAATGCGTCGGCTGAATTCGCCTGCAGGCACGGTGGGCGTGCCTTTAAACATCATGTGCTCCAAGGCGTGGCTCAGGCCGGTTTTGCCTGCGTGCTCGTCGGCACTGCCCACCTTAAACCACAACTGCGTAACCGCCACCGGCGCACGGTGGTCTTCGCGCACAATTACTTTCATACCATTGGCCAGCACGCGCGACTGAGTTTCTGCCGCCGCCGGCACCACAGAAGCCGCCAGCACGGCGGCCACAAGCAATGAACGGAACATAAGTTTTCCTAAAAACGGGAAGAGGCTGCATGATACCGAAATTTTCGGCAAAGGGCACTTGGGGCGGTCTGAATAAAGATAAAGGCTACCTGAAACTTTCAGGTAGCCTCTGCCGTGATTGCGCCAGATTACCGCGCGGCCGGGGCAGCAGGAGCAGCGTGTGCAGTGCTCTGCAGCTGGCCGATAAAGTTGATGAAGCGCAGCGGCCGGCGACCGGTGTTTTTCAGCGAGTGCGACTGGCCGGGGCGGGCGATGGTCACGTCTCCGGCAGACACCGGTACTTCCTTGCCGTCTGAGCCCACAAATATGCCGCGGCCTTCCACAATCAGGTATACGTCTTCATTGATGGTGTGCCCGTGCAGGCCGATAGACGCACCCGGCGGCAGCGTGAGCCAGCCGATTTCGCGGATCGCATCCTGCTCGCCGGTTTGGTGGCGGGTGTAGGCGAAACGCCCCAGCAGCTTGCCCTCGCCGCCAGCGGCTTTTTCACGGTCCCACTGCTGGAAGTCGGCTGCTTTATACACCTGAATGCTGCGGTCTACCGGCGTTTTACTCGGCTCATTCGCCGCCGGCGTACCATGCGCCCAAGCGCCGGCGCTCGCCAGCAAAGCAGCAGTGGCAACGGATAGAATCACTTTTTTCATCGGGTATCTCCTGTGGTTGAAATCAAGGGGAAACAAAAGAATCGGGCGCAGAATAACAGCAACGGGGCAACAGTCAAACCTGCAGGCGGGCTTATCTGCCGCTTATTTGATGTATGCCAAACATGGTGCGAACAAAGGCTACCTGAAAATCTTCAGGTAGCCTTTCCCATTCATCCCAACATATTCACACCCGATGCAGCAACACCTGCAACACAAACTTGCTGCCCACATAGGCCAGCATCAGGCACACAAAGCCCGCCACACACCACAGCGCCGCCGTGCGGCCGCGCCAGCGGCGGGTGCGGTGTAGCAGCAGAATGCCGGCATACACCAGCCACGAAAGCACGCCGAACACGCTTTTGTGCGTGAGCGCGAGCGGCTTGCCGAAAATCTCCAGCGGAAACAGCAAGGCACCACCCACAGAAATGCTCAGCAGCACAAAACCCGCCAACATGCTTTGAAACATCAGCTTTTCCAAACTCAACAGCGGCGGCAGAAACGATATCAGCGGCGAAATGCGGTGATTGCGCAGGCAGCGGTTTAGCAGCAACACCAATAACGCCAACAGCGCGGCAATGCCAAACAAGCTATACGACAACACCGATGCGCCCACGTGCAGCGCGAAGGGCATATTGTCCACTGCATAATCCGCGCCCGGTGCCGGCCACTGCGCGGCAGCCAGCATAGAAAGCGCGGCAAAGGGATAGAGCAGCAGCTGCAAGCCCTTCAGCGAATAAAAGAAACTGCCGCACCAATACAACAACAACATCAGCCAGGTAACCAAACACAGGGCATAGCCGATGCCGTTGGGGAAACGGCTGAGCAACAGCGGCTGCCACACCGCCGCCGCATGCGCGGGCAGCAACGCCGCCAGCAACAGCAGCTCGCCTTTGAGCGGATATGGCCGCCGGGCATTTTGCCGCCCGAACCACCAGGCAAACACGCCCATGCCGCCATAGAGCAGCCCGAGCAAAACAAACAATACAGCCATGCTTTTTCCGTGTGTTGCGCGCCTGCTTTTCCATCAGGAAAGCCGCAAAGGCTGCGCGTAATAGTGTAAAATGCCGCCATTTTAGCAAACTTTGCCGCCTGCTAGGGGCTACCTGAAAGCAAAGCTTCAGCGCAATTAAAACGCCGCGCAGCGAAGTTTCTGCCAAACTAAGCCCTGCTTCGGCAAAGTTAACCAATCCGCTATCTGATCCCGAATCAAACCCATTTATCGGCTGGGCGAAACCGCTAGCAATAAAACGAGCCAATACAGCATATTGGCGGTTTCCCAGCATGACAAGGAAAACTATGTTAGACAACCTATCCGGCCGCCTCAGCCAGTGGGCCAAAAAAATGCGCGGCCAAGCGCGCCTCTCCGAAGACAACATCAAAGAAGCCCTGCGCGAAGTGCGCATGGCGCTGTTGGAAGCCGACGTGGCGCTGCCGGTGGTGAAAGACTTTATGGCCAACGTGAAAGAACGCGCCGTCGGCCACGAAGTAATCGGCAGCCTCACGCCCGGCCAGGCCTTTATCGGCGTGGTCAACCAAGCGCTCACCGAGCTGATGGGCACGCAAAACAGCAGCCTCAATCTGGCCGCCGTACCGCCTGCCGTGGTGCTGATGGCCGGCTTGCAGGGCGCGGGTAAAACCACCACCGCCGGTAAGCTCGCCCGCCTGCTCAAAGAAGAGCAGCGTAAGAAAGTGCTGCTGGTGTCGGCCGACGTATACCGCCCCGCCGCCATCGAGCAGCTGCGCCTATTGGCCGAGCAAGTGGGCGCGGATTTCTTCCCCTCCGACGCTTCCCAGCAGCCCGTGGCCATCGCCCAGGCCGCGCTTGATTACGCCAAAAAGCATTTCTACGACGTGCTGATGGTCGACACCGCTGGCCGACTGGCAGTGGACGAAGTCATGATGGCCGAAATCAAGGCGCTGCATGAAGCCGTGAATCCGGTGGAAACCCTGTTTGTGGTGGATGCCATGCTCGGCCAGGATGCCGTAAACACCGCCCAGGCCTTCAACGAAGCCCTGCCGCTCACCGGCGTGATCCTCACCAAAATGGACGGCGACGCACGCGGCGGCGCGGCACTTTCCGTGCGCCACGTTACCGGCAAACCGATTAAATTCATCGGCACCGGCGAAAAAATCGGCGGCCTCGAGCCCTTCCACCCCGACCGCATCGCCGGCCGCATTCTCGGCATGGGCGACGTGCTTTCCCTGATTGAAGACGTGCAAAAAGGCATCGATCAGGAAGTGGCCGAACGCATGGCCAAAAAGCTGCACAAGGGCAAAGGCTTCGACCTGAACGATTTCAAAGCCCAAATCCAGCAGATGCGCAATATGGGCGGCATCGAATCGCTAATGTCCAAACTGCCCGGCGAGATGGGGCAGCTTTCCGCACAAATCCCCGAAGGAACGGCGGAAAAAGCCATGAGCAAAGTGGAAGCCATCATCAATTCCATGACCCCGAAAGAGCGCGCCAATCCGGCCCTACTCAAAGCCAGCCGCAAACGCCGCATCGCCGCCGGCGCCGGCACCACCGTGCAGGAAGTGAACAAAATGCTCAAGCAGTTCGAACAGTCGCAAAAAATGATGAAAATGTTCGGCGGCAAAGGCATGGGCAAACTCATGCGCATGGCACAAGGCATGAAAGGCATGTTCCCCGGGCGTTAAACCCTCTGAATGAAATATCAAAAGGCTACCTGAAAATGGTTTTTCAGGTAGCCTTTTCCGTATCCGAACAGCTTTGTCGATTAAAATAAAAATATAGCCGTAAACCCGCCTGCGATACTTTCAGGTAGCCTCCTTCCCGCCACAGGCTACCTGAAAATTCCCGTCAAACCATGTAACCGCACGCCCCCAATATAAAACTTAAGGCTATAATGCCGCCCCAAAGCCGCTGATTCGCAGCGCACCTCCCTTTTTCAGCAAAGGAACCCCAAATGACCAGTCTCGCCCTCCGCCTCGGCACTGCCGCCGCCCTGTGCGCCGCCACGCTGGCCGCACCTGTCGCCGCCGCCGAAACCGCCTTCCCTAAAAACGCCGAGCTGCACTACATCGGTCCCTACGGCGTGCCCGCCGTGATGACCTTCAACCAAAACGGCGGCCGCTACAACGTGAGCGCCGACATCAACGTGCCGCTCTACAAAATGCGCTTTTCTTCCAGCGGCAGCATCAGCGGCAACCGCCTGCAGCCCGCTCGCTACAGCGACACCCGCAAAGGCCGCGCCTATGCCGGCGCCACTTTCGACTACGGCAGCAAAACCATCACCTACGGCAAAGCTGGCCACACCGAAAGTCTGCCGCTTGCCGGCCCCACTTTCGACCTCTTTACCCTGGCCTGGCAGCTCGCGCTCAATAATGGCCAACTGCCCGCCAACCTGCACATTACCAACGGCAAACGCGTTTACCCCGTGCGCGGCATGACCCGCCTGCCTTCCGCCCGCTACAACATCAATGGCGCCAGCATTGCGGTAAACCGCTTCCGTGTACAGCGCGGCGACGACACCATTGAATATTCCTTCGCCCCCGATTTTGCCAACATCCCCGCCCTCATCAAATACACCGACGACGGCAAAACCTACGAGCTCAAACTGCGCAGCGGCAAAATCGACGGCACGCCCCTGCAGCCGCCCAAGTAAGCAGCAACACCGGCTACCTGAAATCCAAACCAAACAGACAAGCCGCCCCGCAGCCTGTCTGTTTCTTATAGTGGATTAAATTTAAATCAGGACAAGGCG
>NZ_KV795541.1:45781-70360 GCF_001809035.1 Eikenella sp. HMSC061C02 | reverse complement strand
AACGCTGTACTGGTTTAAATTTAATTCACTATATCTGCCCATTTTCAGGTAGCCTTCCCCCTTCCCAGGCTACCTGAAACCACTACGCCCAAATGACCCCTGCCCAACTCCTCCACACTTCCACCCTGCTCGGCCAAGTGCTCGGCTTCGAGCAGCCCGCCGACGCCCTCGTTTCCGCCTATTTCCGCAGCCATAAAAAGCTCGGCCGCCAAGACCGGCACGAAATCGCCGAAACCGTGTTCGCCGCCCTGCGCCATTTGCAGAAAATCCAAAGCGTGCTGCCCGAGCCCGTGCGCCAATCCCGCCGCGCCGCGCTGGCCGCCCTGGTATTGGGGCGCGGCATCAGCATTTCCGCCCTGGCCGATTGCGCCAATGCCGAAGAAACCGAGTTTCTAGGCTACCTGAAAGCCAAAAAAACCGAGTTTGTCGGGCAGTTGAACACCGCCGCCGAACTGCCCGAGTGGCTCATCGCCCAGCTGCATGCCCAAGGCTGGAGCGACGAACACATCCTCGCCTTCGGCCGCAGCACCGCCGCCCCCGCCCCACTCGATTTGCGCGTGAACACCCTCCAAGCCAAACGCGACAAGGTGCTCGCCCAGCTGCAAGATGAAGGCGCCCGCTGCGAAGCCACGCCTTATTCGCCGTGGGGCATCCGCCTGCACGACAAATCCGCCCTCATGCGCCACCCGCTGTTTTTGGAAGGCACCATCGAAGTGCAAGACGAAGGCAGCCAGCTGCTCGCCCGCCTCACTGGCGCGCGGCGCGGCGAAATTATCGTCGATTTCTGCGCCGGCGCAGGTGGCAAAACCCTCGCCCTGGGTGCCGCCATGAACAACAGCGGCCGCCTCTACGCCTTCGACGTAGCCGAAAAACGACTGGCCAAACTCAAGCCGCGCATGGTGCGCGCCGGCCTCACCAACATTAGCCCGCAGCGCATCGGCAGCGAAACCGACCCGCGCCTCGAACGCCTCATCGGCAAAGCCGACCGCGTACTGGTGGACGCACCTTGCTCCGGGTTGGGCACGCTGCGTCGCAACCCCGATTTGAAATACCGCCAATCGCCCGAACGCATCGCCGAATTGGAAAAACAACAGGCTGCCATCCTCGAAGCCGCCGCCCGCCTGGTGCGCCCTGGTGGCCGTTTGGTGTATGCCACCTGTAGCGTGCTCGCAACTGAAAACGAACAGCAGGCCGAGCGCTTCAGCGCTGCCCACCCCGATTGGCAGCTGACAAACGCCGCCGAACTGCTGCCCGACTGCCCGGAGTTATTTTCAGGTAGCCCCTATCTGCAACTCTCCACCGCAGAACACCGCACAGACGGCTTCTTCTCCGCCGTGTGGACGCGCCCGGCATAGTCGGCAAATCGGCTATAGCGCATCCATTTCGCTGCCGCTTCCGGTATCGAAAGCAAATGTAATCCGCTATAATGGCCGCCGTTTTGCACCCGAATTTTTATCCATATTTAATCCATAAAAGGAAACACCATGAGCATCCAAGAAGAAATCAAACAATTCGTAAACAGCAACCGCATCGTGCTGTTTATGAAAGGCACCAAACAATTCCCCCAATGCGGTTTCTCTTCCCGCGCTGTGCAAATCCTGCAAGCCGCCGGCTGCAATGATTTCGTTACGGTAAACGTATTGGAAAACCCAGAAATCCGCCAAGGCATCAAAGAATACGCCAACTGGCCCACCATCCCGCAACTGTATGTAAACGGCGAATTTGTGGGCGGATCCGATATTCTGATGGAAATGTATGAAGCCGGCGAATTGCAAGATTTGCTGAAAACCGAAGCCTGATTTTTAATAAAGAAACTGAGCTGGTTTGGCACATATTCGTGCCAAACCGGCAATTTATTTGTAGCGTAATAAATCGAAATGCCCTTATAATCAGGCCAGAAATAAATTTTAACAACCTCCACAAAGGAAACATCATGGCAGCACGTGAAACTTTAGACCAACTCTTGGAGCAGAAGAAATCCTTGGAAGACCGTATCCAACGCCGTTTGGCTTCCGAGCGTAAGAAGAAAGTCAATCAGATTCTGGCTATCATGCGAGACTTTGAAATCAGCGTTGCCGATATCGAAGCAGGTCTGAAAGAAAAACAAAGCCGCCCGCAATACCGCAATCCGCAAACCGGCGCAGTGTGGGGCGGCGTGGGCAAACGGCCGAAATGGATTGTAGAGGCCCAAAAAAAAGGCATCGACATCAAGAAATTCTTGGTATAACCGTTGCCCATACAATATAGAAGGCTACCTGAAAGTTTTCAGGTAGCCTTTTTCATGTTATGCCTTAATCCGCATTCATATTGATGGTGTCTTTAAATTGTGCGTTGGGCACTTGCACAATCAATGGGTCAACCGGGCCGATGGCTTTGAGATCGCGGTCGGGATAGTCGAGGGAGTGCAGGAAGAAGCGGATACAGTTGAGGCGGGCGCGTTTTTTGTCGTCGGACTTGATGATGGTCCACGGCGCATCCCCAGTGTGGGTGTGGAAGAACATGGTGTTCTTGGCTTCGGTATAGGCGTCCCAACGGTCAAGCGACTCGATGTCCACGGGCGAGAGTTTCCAGTGTTTCAAAGGGTCGTCGCGGCGGGAGATAAAGCGGCGCAGCTGTTCTTCGCGTGATACGGAAAACCAAAATTTAAACAGGTGCATACCGCTGTTTACCAACATACGCTCCAATTCGGGCGCTTGGCGCATGAATTGCAAGTATTCGTGCGGTTCGCAAAAGCCCATTACGCGTTCTACGCCGGCACGGTTGTACCAAGAGCGGTCGAAAAACACCATTTCGCCGGCAGTAGGCAGATGGTTGATGTAGCGCTGGAAATACCATTGGCCGCGCTCGCGGTCGCTGGGCTTCTCCAAGGCCACCACGCGGGCGCCGCGTGGATTGAGGTGTTCCATATAGCGTTTGATGGTACCGCCTTTACCGGCGGCATCGCGGCCTTCAAATATGGCGGCAATGCGGCTGCCGCTCTCTTTCACCCAGCTTTGTACTTTGAGCAGCTCAATTTGCAGCTTTTTCTTTTCTTTTTCGTACACATTGCGGCTGATGCGGGTGCGGTAAGGATAGCTTTCGGGCAGCGGTGCAACGGATGAATCTTCACTACTGCGGTTACCACTGTATTGCAGCACTTGTTCTTCAAATACTTGCAGGCGGTCTTTGCGCTCCGCCAGATCAATTTCTTCAAATGGTTTGAGTTGATGATCAGTCATGGTGTGCCCCTTATGGCGTGTTAGAAAATCAAATTTATCCTTTTAACTATTAAGGCTATTTTACATTAGGGCAGGCTACCTGAAAAGTGAATTTTCCCTTTATCATTCATGCTAATCTAATTATTTCAAACAGGCATAAAGTGTGGTGGGAAACTATATGGTTAGGGGAGTAAACATTGTATTATTTCTATTGGAACGACTATATGGTTGAAGCGTTTATTTTCTCACGCAAGGAGAGTTAGCACGATATAAGAAAATAAGTGTTTAGCTACCCCCTCCAAGAACAAAACAGCCCGAATCTTGCAGATTCGGGCTGTTGTCATTTTTGCTATATCTTAGGATTTGACGGCACCATTGATTTTCCGATTAATCAGCCACTGCTGTCCCATACTCAAGAGGTTGTTCACCACATAGTAAAGTACTAGGCCGGCAGGGAAGAAGAAGAACATCACAGAGAAGGCCAGCGGCATGATTTTCATCATTTTAGCCTGCATCGGGTCACTCGGCGGCGGGCTGAGTTTGGTTTGGATATACATTGTCAGCGCCATCAAAATCGGCAGGATGTAGAGCGGGTCGGGCCGGGCCAAGTCAGCCACCCAGCCCCACGAAGCCTGGCGCAGCTCAACCGAGGCGAGCAGCACCCAATACAAGCCGATAAATACGGGGAACTGCAACAGCATGGGCAGACAGCCGCCCAGTGGGTTGATTTTCTCGTCTTTATACATCTTCATCATGGCCTGTTGTAGCGCCATACGATCATCGCCGTGCTGTTTTTTCAGCATTTCCAGCTTAGGCGCAACGGCACGCATTTTGGCCATGGAGCGGTAAGAGGCGTTAGTAAGCGGCAGCAGCAGGGTTTTGACGATGATGGTCAGCAAAACGATGGACCAGCCCCAGTTGCCGATGAGACTGTGCAGCCAATTGAGCAGGCCGAACAGCGGCGCGGCCACCACATGGGTACGGCCATAGTCTTTCACCAGCTCCAAGCGGTCAGCCACTTTGCTGATCACGGCGTATTCCTGCGGGCCGGCATACAATTCGGCAGGCACGCTCAGTTTCTGGCCAGCAGCAATCGCGGGCAGCGGTACGCGCACGCCGGCGGAGTAAAGGTTGTCGCTGCGGCGTTTGATATCGAGCAGGCAGTTGCCGTTTTGGCAGATGCTGTTGCCATCTTTGGGCTGTAACACCCACACGGTGGTGAAGTAGTGTTGAGTGAAGCCAACCCAGCCGCTGGTAGCAGTGCGCTGGTAGTCGGCGCGATCACGTTTGCTCTCGAAATCGTCGTCCAAGTCTTTAAACGGCACTTTTTGGAAGTTGCCATCGGGCGTATAGGCCACTGGACCAACGTAGGTTTGGTTGAAATAGCCGCTGCCCTCGGGCGTGCTGCTGTCGCGCAATACTCGGTACACGCCATCCAGCTTCAACGGAGCATCAGTATGGTTGGCGATGTCGAAGCGTACATCGATGAGGTAGCTACCTTTGCGGAAGGTGTACACTTTGTCCACCTGAACGCCGTTGGTTTCCGGCGCGCTCAGTCGTACTTCCAGTGTATCGCCGTTGAGGGTGTAGCTGTTTTGCGGGGCTTTGAAGCTGCTGTCTTGTAGCAGGTAGTTGCCTTTTTGGTCGATCAACAGCGATTGCACCAAATATTTGTGCTCGTTGTTGTCGGAGAGCAAAGTGAAGGTTTTGCTGGCATCGCCGGCAGAGTTATGTTTGAGCAAATCCAACCCGCGCAAATCGCCACTGTTTTCGTCGATCACGGCTTTGAGCGTATCGGTGCTTACGGTAATCGGTTTGGTGGGCGGCAAATCGCTCCCAGCAACGGGGGCGGCAGCTTGCTGTTCCGTCTGCACAGCGGCCTGCTCAGGCTGCTGCGGCTGGGGGTTGAAATAATTCCAAACCATCAGGGTCAGGATGGCGATAATGGCGAAAACCGCCGTCCGCTTCAATTCGTTGTTGGATTCCATAATCGGGTTCCGTTTGAAAACAGGAGAAAACGGCAGTCTGCATTCCAATGCAGGCTACCTGAAAATTCTGCCGCCATGCTGCATAGATGCAGCAGGCAGACTTAAGGCACAGGGTCGTAGCCGCTGCCGCCCCACGGATGGCAACGGCCGATGCGCTTGGCTGCAAGCCAGCCGCCTTTAAGCGCCCCGTACTTGCGCACCGCCTCGATGGCGTATTGCGAACAGGTGGGCTGATAACGGCAGCGCGGCGGCAGCATCGGGCTGATTGCGTATTGGTAAAACCGGATCAGCCCCAGCAGGATTTTGGCTAGCATAGTTTTTTCGGCACAATCTGTTCCAACTGCGCCAACACCTGCTGCCGTCCAGCCTTACCAAACGGGCGGCGCACGCGAACCACCAAATCGCTGCTGTCCAAACGGTGCCGATTAAGGCGGAACCATTCGCGCAGCGTGCGTTTCATATAGTTGCGGCGGTTGGCACAGCGGGCGGTTTTCTTGGCCACCACCAAACCTAGCCGGGGATGCCCCAGCCCGTTTGGCTTGTGCCACAGTTGGATATCCGGCCGCGATTTCAGCCGGCGTAAAGCAAAAACGGATGAGAAATCATCCGTTTTCAGTAAGCGGTATGGTTTGCCGAAACAGTGATCCACTGTTATACGGCCAAACGTTTACGGCCTTTGGCGCGACGAGCAGCCAACACGGCACGGCCGCCGCGTGTTTTGGAGCGAACCAAGAAGCCATGGGTGCGTTTGCGGCGGATAACGGAGGGTTGATAAGTGCGTTTCATGATGTTTCCCGTGGAAATAATCTAAAATCAGAAAGCGGCGTATTACACCTGATTTTGCTGAAATTGTCAAACTATTCGTGCTGCATGCCGCTTTTCCTCCCGCCTTGGTTCGCCTCCTGAATTTTGGGTATAATCAACCGTTCGCACCTGCTCGGATACGGCGGTGCACCACGCACCCTTCGCCGATTCCCCCCTGTATTTCTTTCAGAACCGCCACCATGACGCTCGACCAATTCTGGCCACAATGCCTGCATCATTTGCGCCACACTCTACCTGCCAAACAGTATCAAAGCTGGATTGAGCCTTTGAGCGTGGGCGAAGGTGCGAGCGGAGAATGGGTGGTGTATGCGCCTAGCCGCTTTGTGTTGAACATGTTGCGCACCCGCTATGCTACCGAAATCAGCAAATTGCTGGCAGAAAGGCTACCTGAAAACACTCCGACACTGCGGTTCGAACAAGGCAAAGGCAAACACTATGCACCAGCTGACAAGCCGGCACCGGTGCGTACCGCCAAAGCTGCTGCACCAGTTGAACAAACCGGCAAACCAGCTGCCACGCAACATGTCGACAAACGCAGTGCCTTAGAAATCGTGCAATCCCGTTTGGAAAGTTTGGGCATCAATCCACAAGCCGAACCAAGCGGGCAATCCACTCCGGCCAAACCGGCAGCCAAACCTGCCCAAGCCAAATCTACCGCTAAACGCGAAGAACGCCAGCAGCAGCGCTATGCGCAAACCAATTTGTCGCCGGAATACACTTTCGACACCTTGGTAGAAGGCAAAGGCAACCGCTTGGCTGTGGCCGCTGCCCGTTCTATTGCCGAAAACCCGGGCAAAAACTACAACCCCTTCTTTTTATACGGCAGCACCGGCCTGGGCAAAACCCATCTAGCGCAGGCCGTGGGCAATGAGTTGTTGCGCCTCAAACCCGAAGCCAAGGTTTACTATATGCATGCCGAAGACTTTGTGCGCGGTATGATTCAGGCCTTCCGCAACCACGCCCACGACGCCTTCCGCCAGCAATACAAGCCCTACGATTTCCTCATTATCGACGACATCCAGTTCATCAAAGGCAAAGACCGCAGCATGGAAGAGTTTTTCCACCTGTATAACCATTGCCACCACCATAAAAAACAGATTATCCTTACCTGCGACGTGCTGCCCACCAAAATCGATGACATGGACGACCGCCTGAAATCCCGTTTTTCATGGGGTTTGACGCTGGAGTTGGAGCCGCCGGAATTGGAAATGCGGGTGGAGATTTTGCAGAAAAAAGCCGATTCCGTGGGTGTGGAATTAAAAGAAGAAGCCGCCTTTTTCATCGCCACCCACATCCGTTCCAACGTGCGCGAGCTGGAAGGCGCGTTTAAACGGGTGGAAGCGCGCAGCCGCTTCGAACACAAACCGATTGATGTGGAGCTGGCCACCGAAGCCCTGCAAGATATTGTGGCCGGCAACTTCAAACCGATTAACCTGCCGTTGATTATGGATGCGGTGGCCAAATATTACGGCATCCGCACTGCCGACCTTATTGGCAAAAAACGCGCGCAAAGCATCGTCCGCCCACGTCATCTGGCCATCAAACTTGCCCGTGAGCTGACCACCCACAGCTACGAAGACATCGGCAAAGCCTTCGGTGGGCGCGACCACAGCACGGTGCTCAATTCCGTGAAAAAGGCCGATGAATTGCGGCAGGAAGATGCCGAGATTGCCCAAGATTACGAAAAGCTATTGATTATAATCAAAAATTAAACCTAAGGAATCTGTATGTTGATTTTAGAAGCCGAGCGCGATACCCTGCTCAAACCGCTGCAAGCCGTTACCGGTATTGTGGAGCGCAAGCACACCTTGCCGATTCTCTCCAACGTGCTGATTGAGCGCACCGGCGGGCAAACCAATATCTTGGCCACCGACTTGGAAATCCAAATCCACACCCATGGCCCGCACACCGATGCCGAAGACTTCCGCATCACCACCAATGCCAAAAAACTGCAAGACATCCTGCGCGCCCTGCCTGAAGGCGCAATTGTGGCGCTGGATTGGGCGCAAAACCGCCTCACCCTCAAGGCCGGCAAATCCCGCTTCGCCCTGCAAACCCTGCCGGCCGAAGATTTCCCGCTGATGAGCATCGGCGAAGAAGTGGTTTCTGCCTTCACCCTGCCGCAAGAAACCTTCCGCAATATGCTCTCGCAGGTGCAATACGCCATGGCCGTGCAAGATATTCGCTACTATCTCAACGGCTTGCTGATGCAGGTGGAAGGCAGCAATCTGCGCTTGGTGGCCACGGACGGTCACCGCCTGGCCTACTCCGCCGCCGTGATTGATGCCGACTTGCCCAAAGCCGAAGTGATCCTGCCGCGTAAAACCGTGCTCGAGCTGTTCAAACTGCTCAACCGCCCGGAAGAACCCGTTACCGTGGAGCTCTTGAACAATCAAGTGCGCTTCCGCTGCAACGACACCGTGGTGGTGAGCAAAGTAGTGGACGGCAAATTCCCCGATTTCAACCGCGTGATTCCACAGGATAACGACAAAATCTTCCTGCTCGGCCGCCAGCCGTTCTTGGGTGCACTGGAACGCGCTGCCATTTTGGCCAACGAAAAATTCCGCGGCGTGCGCCTCCAGCTGCGCCCCGGCCTGCTGAGCGTGTTGTGTAGCAACAGCGAGCAGGAAGAAGCGCGTGAAGAGCTGGAAATCGCCTATCAGGGCGCCGAGCTGGAAGTTGGCTTCAACATCAATTATCTGATGGACGTATTGCGCAACGTACACGCCGAAGACATCCAACTGGCCTTCGGCGATGCCAACCGCTCCACCCTGTTTACCATTCCCGACAACGCCGATTTCAAATACATCGTGATGCCGATGCGCATCTAAGGCTGTATCGCCATACGCCAACAGGCTACCTGAAAATGACAAAGTAAAAGTTTTCAGGTAGCCTGAAAAATATGTGGCAGACAAGCATACTTGCGCTATAAACTTTGTCCTTTACAGTTTCAGGTAGCCTTTTGCCGCCGCACGTCTAATTCTAAGGAACCACCATGTCTTCACGGCATTCCCGTATCCGCGCCCTCGCTCTCGCCACCCTACTGCTGCCGTTGGCGGCCCAAGCCGCGCCTGCACCGCGCAAACCCGGTTCGCAAATCCCGCTTACCCACCGCCAAATCATCGATCGCGCCAACAATCTGATGACGGCCTTCTCCTCCGAGATTGCCCTCCAGCAAGGCAAAGGCAGTGACGCCCTCGCTGCCTATATGCGCCTGTTCCGTCGCACCAACGACCCGGCCGTGGCCGAGCGCGCCGTAGACATCGCCCTGGCCACCGATGTCCGCCTGGCCGAGCAAGTGCTTGAACACTGGCAGGCAGTTGAGCCCAAACCTTCCATCGAGCAAAAACGTATGCGCTGGGTTGTGGCTACGGCCAAAGGCGATATCGCCACGGTGCGTGCCGGCCTGCCCGAAATCCTCGCCCAAACCGACCGCCAGCGTATGCGCACCGTCTTCCTGCGCATGTCCCAGCTCGCCCTCTACCACCCTGAAGCTGCCGATGTGCAAACCGCCCGCCTCGTGCACCAAGCCGCCGGCCGCTTCCCCGGCCTGGCCGAAGCCGCCATTACTGATGCCATTTATTCCGCCCACGCCAACCGCACGGCTGATGCCAACGCCGCCCTGCGCCGCCTCTCCCGCCTCGACAGCGACATCCGCCCCATCACCAGCATCACCCTGCGCCTGATTGCCCAGCGCCAACCCGAAGTGCTCGAATACTTCTTCCGCCATGCCGATAGCCGCCACCTTTCCCCCATGTGGCAAAACCTGCAAGTAGAAACCCTCATCGCCGCCAAACGCGAAGAAGAAGCCTACCGCCTACTGCAAAATATGCTGGCCAAAACCCCAGATGCCGACCTCTACATCCAAGCCGGCATCCTCTCCGTGCGCCGCAAAGAGCCCGTGGCCACCACCGTAAACTACTTCGATAAAGCCTACCTGCACGGCACCCAACAGCAGAAAAGTCGCGCCTCCCTGCTCGCCGCCATGCGCCTGATTGAAGACAACAACATAGCCGAAAGCCGCAACTGGCTCAACCGCGCCAGCGCCCCCGAAGCCCAGTTCGACAAACACATCCTAGAAGCGCGCATTGCCGAGACCGAGAAAAACTGGCCGGCGGCCGAAGATGCCCTGCTGCGTGCCGAATCCATCGTATCGGCCGGCCGCAGCAATGCCATCTTCAATGCCGACGACCTCCTCGTTGCCCACCTGCGCATCGCCCGCGAGCAGCCGCCTGCCGAAGCCCTCAACAGCATCCGTAGCCTCTATCGCCGCTACAGCGACAATTCAGCCCCGCCCGCCATGATCGCCATCATCCTCGAGCAGCGCGCCATCCTGTATGCCGACCGCCTGCAACAGCCCGAGAAAGCCGTAGCCGACCTCAAACAGGCACAAGAACTCGTGCCCAAAAACCCCGACATCCTCAATTCCCTCGGCTACACCATGCTTTCCCTGCCCAACCCCGACCTGGCCCAGGCACGCCGCTATATTGAACAAGCCCTGCAACGCCGCCCCAATTCGCCTGAAATTCAAGACAGCATGGGCTGGGTGTTGTTCAAACAAGGCCAACCTCAAGCCGCCCTACCGTATTTGCAGCGCGCCCACGCCAAACTGCCCGAAGCCGATATAGCCGCCCACCTCGGCGAAGTGCTGTGGACACTCGGCCGCAAAAACGAAGCCATCGTTATCTGGCAAGCCGCCCAGCGCAAAGGCGGCGACAAACCCATATTGCAGGAAACCCTGCAACGCCTCAACGTAACCCTCCCGTCCTCCGGTGGAAAAGCCGGTAGCGAAAGCAACAGCAGCCAATAAACCAAAGGCTACCTGAAAACAGGTTCTCCCGTTTTCAGGTAGCCTTTGGCGTGTATTGAAATAGATATTCCATGTTGTGCTGCCGCCAATCCTGCCCACCACTACCCACTCACTCCGTGAAAGCCCATGATCCGACACTGCCTCCTCCCAATCTCCGCCGCCCTCCTGCTCGCCGCCTGCACCAGCCTTGGCACGCAAATGTCTGCCGAAAGCTGGCGCGACGATGCTGCCACTCCCGAGTTTGAAGCCTCCGGCCGCATGGGCGTGAAGGAAAACGAACGCGGCAGCTATGCCAATTTCGATTGGCTGCGCACTGCCGCCGTGCAGCTGTTTGAAGTGAAAACCCCGCTGGGCAACAGTGTGGGCCGATTGTGCCAAGACAGCGGCGGAGTGCAGGCGGTGGCGTCCGACGGCCAGGTTTACCGCGCCGCCACCACCACCGAACTAAGCCGCCAGCTGCTCGGTTACGACCTGCCCGTGGTCTATATCGACCGCTGGGCCAACGGCCTGCGCGTGCCCGGCGAGCCCTACAGCGTGCTGCCCGACGGCCGTTTGCAGCAAATGGGCTGGAAAATCCAACGCAATTTGGGCGAAGACGGCCAAGTGCGCATGCTGCTGCTGGAACGCACCGGCCTGAGCCTGCGCCTAGTGTTCGACCGCTTCGGCCAGCCAGAACAGCACCCCGGCAGCTGCGCGGATCATGCCGGACAGGCCGTATGATGCAGCCGCACCCCGCCGCCCGAGCCTTCCCCGCCCCGGCCAAGCTCAATCTCGACCTGCGCATCATCGGCCGTCGTGCCGACGGCTACCACCTGCTCGAAAGCATTTTCTGCCTGATTGATTTGTGCGATACGGTGTGGCTGCTGCCACGCGAAGACGGGCAAATCATCCTGCACAATCCCGCCGGCGGTATTCCGCCCGAACAAGATTTGAGCCACCGCGCCGCCCGCCTGCTGCAACAGTTTTCAGGTAGCCCCAACGGCGTGGAAATCTGGCTGGACAAACATATCCCCAGCGGCGGTGGGCTGGGCGGCGGCAGCTCGGATGCCGCTACCGTGCTGTTTGCCCTCAACCATTTGTGGCACACCGCCGTGCCGCCCGAAACGCTGCGGGCACTCGGCCTGAAGCTGGGTGCGGATGTGCCGTTTTTCCTGTTCGGCCAAAGCGCTTTTGTGCAAGGCATCGGCGAAATCCTGAGCCCGCTGGCCGTGCCGGAACAGTGGTATGTGGTGGTGCGCCCCGATGCGCATGTGGCCACGCCGAAAATCTTCACCCACCCTAATCTCACCCGCAACAGCCCGCCCTGCGCGCAACCCAGTTTCACGCAACTGCAACCTTTCCGCAACGATATGCAGGCCGTGGTGCTGGCTGAATATCCGCCCGTAGCCGCCGCCTTCCGCCTGTTGCAAGATTACGGCACGCCACAGCTGACCGGCTCCGGCGCCTGCCTGTTTATCGCTTGCACCACACAAGGTGAAGCCGAGTATATCTATAGCAGACTACCTGAAAATCTGGCTGCCTGGTGCGTACCCGGTTTGGATCGGCATCCCTTGCAAGCCATCTTGGGAAATAACAAAAATATCAGGCACGCTTGACAACGTGCCGAAAAAAACGCATAATTCTCTCCTTTCCTGAATCGCCTGCCGCAACAGCAGGTTTATACTGGGGATTCGCCAAGTTGGTTAAGGCATCGGATTCTGAATCCGACATACGTAGGTTCGAATCCTACATCCCCAGCCAGATTCGTAAACAATATAATTGGGGATTCGCCAAGCTGGTTAAGGCACCGGATTTTGATTCCGGCATGCGTAGGTTCGAATCCTACATCCCCAGCCACCTTACAAAAGCATGTACCTATACATGCTTTTATTTTTGTTGCCGCATTCATTGTGCAGCAACAGGCTACCTGAAAACGAGCATAGCGAGTTTCGCCAAAACAAAATCAGCATGGAAACTAGAGCGACGGGAATTTTCTTGCTATAGAAACGCGTTTATTCAATTTTGATTGCTCGATTAGGAGCTGGGGCAAACCAAACACAGGTATTTGTTGCCTAACCCTAATATCAAGCCGACAAAATTGGTGGATATTCCACACAAACAGCACTTTGGTTTTGCCCGCGCTCGGCGTATAATCTGCCGTTTGCAAGCCAGTCAAACCCAAATGCAAGGGAGCGGCAATGTTTCCCACAGTCGGCGGCGAGACCGCAAACAACACAGGTAATGAAGAAATGGCATATGAAAGTTTAATGGTATTCGCCGGCAACGCCAGTGTCGGCTTGGCTGAGAACGTGGTCAAACACCTTGGCATTTCCTTGGGGCGCGCCTCCGTAGGCAAATTTTCCGACGGCGAAATCGCCGTGGAGCTCTTGGAAAACGTGCGCGGCCGCGACGTGTTTATTTTGCAGTCCACCTGCGCCCCCACCAATGATAACCTGATGGAATTGCTTACTGTGGCCGACGCGCTTAAACGCGCTTCCGCCGGCCGCATTACCGCAGCTATCCCCTATTTCGGCTATGCCCGCCAAGACCGCCGCCCGCGTTCCGTGCGCGTGCCGATTTCCGCCAAGCTGGTGGCCAATATGCTCGCCACCGCCGGCATTGACCGCGTGCTGACCGTGGATTTGCATGCCGACCAAATCCAAGGCTTTTTCGATATTCCGGTGGACAACATCTATGCCACCCCGATTTTGGTGCACGATATCCTTCAACAGCGCATCGAAAACCTCACTGTAGTCAGCCCCGACATCGGCGGTGTGGTGCGTGCTCGTGCCGTGGCCAAGGTGCTGAACACCGACTTGGCGATTATCGACAAACGCCGCCCCAAAGCCAACGTGGCCGAAGTGATGAACATCATCGGCGATGTCCAAGGCCGTACTTGTCTGATTGTGGACGACATGATTGACACCGCCAACACCCTGTGCAAAGCCGCTTCTGCTCTGAAAGAGCGCGGTGCGGAACGCGTATTGGCCTATGCCACCCACCCCGTGTTCTCCGGCGAAGCCGTGAACCGCATTGCATCGTCTGATATCGACCAAGTGGTGATCACCGACACCATCGCCCTGTCTGATGCCGCCCGCAACTGCGACCGTATCCGCCAAGTTACGATTGCCGGTTTACTGGCTGAAACCATGCGCCGCATCAGCAACGAAGAATCTGTCTCATACCTCTTCAACGAGGATGTGGCATCCCCGGGAGCATTGTTCCTCCCGTAATCCCCGCCGTCAGGGTTGGTCGCAGCCCGGCAGACGGTTTTTTTAACTTAAATGGAGTTTTACCATGTCTTTCAAAATTGAAGCCCAAGTGCGCGAAGAGCAAGGTACTGGTGCGAGCCGCCGCCTGCGCCGCGAAGGCCGTGTGCCTGCCGTAGTTTACGGCGCCGGCTCTGACGCCACTGCTGTTTCCGTTGACCACAAAACCGTATTCTTCGCCCTGCAGAAAGAAGAGTTCCACACCGCCATCATCAAACTGGCGCTGAAAGGCAAAGAGCACGACGTGATTGTGCGCGACTTCCAGATGCACCCTGTTCGCCGCGAAGTGCGCCATATCGACTTCCAAATCGTAGAAGCCGGCAAACCGATCAAAATCCGCCTGCCGCTGCACGTGGTTAATGCCGAGAAATCTCAGGCTGTTAAGCTGCAAAACAGCCGCGTGGCTCTGCTGAGCACCAGCGTGGAAGTGCTGCTGGATCCGAAACACATCCCGTCTGAACTGGTTTTGGATTGCGAAAAAGTTGTGGCCGGCGACGTATTGCACCTGTCCGACATCCAATATCCGGAAGGCGTGGAAAGCACCTCCCTGCGCCGTGGCGCCAACTTGGCCGTAGCCACTGTAACCGCCGCAGGCAAATAAGCCGAACGGCTTTGATGACAAACCCCGCTGCAAAGCGGGGTTTTGTTTGGCCAGTATTTATGGCTGCGTAAAGGCTACCTGAAACTCCAGCTTCACAGAAACTCTGCGGTGCTTTGCTTTCAGGTAGCCTTTACTTCAACCGGATTGCCGAACCGTTTTATTTGGTCAGGATTTCCGCTTCTTTGTCGCCATATACCGGGCGCAGGGTTTTTTCGTAGGCGGCGTGCAGGCGGCCGTCTTGTTTGATGGCGGCGATTTCTTGGTTCACCCAGTTGAGCAGAGATTGGTCGCCTTTGCGCACGGCGGGGGCGATGTGCTCGGCCGGGCCGATGTTGCCGATGACCACTTCAAAGTTGGGGTTTTCTTTGGCCCATGCCCACAGCAGCGCGTTGTCGTGCGCCAATGCCACGCCGCGGCCGTCTTTCAGCGCGTCGAAGGTTTCGGTGTTTTGGTCGAATTTCAACAGGTTGATGTTGGGATGATTTTTGGTGAAGTAGGCATCGGCGGTGGTGCCTTTGTTCACCAGCAGGGTTTTGCCTTCCAGTTGGGAAAGGTCGGTGATCGGCGCGCCTTTGGGGGAAACCACGCCCAAGGCCACGTTCATATAGGGGCTGGCGAAATCCACCACTTCGGCGCGTTCGGGCGTTTGGGTGAAGTTGGCGAGGATTAAATCCACTTTGCCGGAGCGCACGTATTCCACGCGGTTGGCGGCTTCGGTGAGCACGAATTCCACTTTGTCGGGGCTGCCGAGTAGGTCATTGGCCAGATATTTGGCGATTTCCACATCAAAGCCTTGGCTTTTGCCGTTGGCGTCCACATAGCCGAAGGGGGGCTTGTCGCCGAACACGCCGATGCGGATTACGCCGCGCTCTTTGATTTTGGCCAGTGCGTCATCGCTGGCGGCGCCGGAAGCGGCGGAGGCGTTGGCTGCGTTGCTGCCGGAAGCAGGTTGGTCGCTGCTGCCCTGCGAGCCGCCACCACCACAGGCGGCCAGGCCGAAGCCGAGCACAACGGTGGCCAATAGGGTTTTGAAAGATTGGTGTAACTGCATGATGTTTCCTTTTCTGTTAGAGGTAGGGTGAAACCGCCGTACAGGCTACCTGAAAATACGGCAGTGGTTTTAAAACGGGTTAAATCGAATAGTCCATGCCGCTGAGGAACTGCTGGGCGCGGCCGCTTTCCGGTTTGGTGAAGAATTTGTCGGACGTGCTCTCTTCGATGATGTGGCCTTGATCCATAAAGATAATCCGGTCGGCCACCTTGGCGGCGAATTCCATTTCGTGGGTAACGATGAGCATGCTCATGCCTTCGCGCGCCAGCTCCAGCACCACATCCAACACCTCGCGCACCATTTCCGGGTCGAGCGCGGCGGTGATTTCATCCAGCAGGATCACTTCCGGGTTCATACACAGTGCGCGCACGATGGCGATGCGCTGTTTCTGCCCGCCGGAAAGCTCGCGCGGGAAGGCGGTTTTGCGGTTGAGCAAGCCCACACGGGCCAGCAACTTGTCGGCCTGTGCCTCCACTTCTTCGCGGCGGCGCCCTTGCGCCTTCAGCGGGCCGAGCAGGATGTTGTCGATCACATTCATGTGGGCAAACAATTCATAGCTCTGAAACACCATGCCCACTTTCTGGCGGGCGGTTTCCCACGGCACGTCTTTGCCGAATTCGCCCACACCTTCCATTTCGATGCTGCCGCCCTGGTGCGGCTCCAAGCCGTTGATACAGCGCAGCAGGGAGCTTTTGCCGCTGCCCGACGGGCCCAAAATCACCACCACCTCGCCCTTCTCCAGGCTCAAATCCAAATCCTGCAGCACCACGGTATCGCCGTAGCCCTTGCGCAGGTGGCGCACATTCAGCAAAGCCATATCAGCTCTCCCATTTCTTTTCCAAATAGCCCGCCAGCAGCGACAGCGGCCAGCAGCACAAGAAATAAAGTATGAAAATCAGGCCGTACACCCAAAACGAAGCGTTCGGCATGGTGAGCAGCGAATTCTCGATAATCTGCTGCCCCACCTTCATCACTTCCACCACGCCGATCAAGGCGGCCAGCGAGCTGGTTTTCACCATACGCGTGAATAAGTTAATCGCCCCCGGCAGCGCCCGCTGCACACTCTGCGGCAGCTCGATATACCAAAACACCTGCCGCCGGTTCAGCCCCAGCGCCTTGGCTGATTCCACCTGATGCTTTTCAATCGATTCCAGCGCGCCGCGCACCAAATCGCCCATCTCGCCGGTGCCCCAAACCACAAACACCCAAATGCACACCCACACGCCGCTCAAATGGATGTCGGTCCAAGCCGAAAGCCCGAAATACAACACAAACAGCCACACCAGAATCGGCACAATCCGCACCATTTCCAAATATAGCGCGCACACAAAGCGCACCAGCGGATGGCGCACCCGCATCAGCAGCCCGAACAGCGTGCCCAACACGCAGGAAAGCGCCACCGAAATCAAGGAAATCTTCGCCGTGAGCCACAAGCCCTGCGCCAAACGCACCGCATTCTGGCCGGCAAACAGCCATTCAAGCACCATATTTCGCCTCCCGCAGCCTTCTTTCCGCCCAACGTGCCAGCAGCGACACCGGCAGCAGAATAATCAGGTAGCTGATAAACAACAGCAGCAGCGCTTCATTGGTTTTATAGTCCATACCGATGATGTCTTTGGTAACAAACATCAATTCCGCCACCGCCACCGCGCTCACCACCGAAGTTTCCTTAATCAAAAACAGCACATTCGCCCCAACCGCCGGCACCGACACCGCCCAAGCCTGCGGCAGTACCACAAAACGGAACACCTGCCAGCGCGACAAACCAATCGCCTTAGCCGCCTCCACTTGCCCCTTGGGCACCGAAAGCAAACCCGCCCGCAGCGCCTCCGACATATAGCTCGCGCCCAAAAACACCAGCGCCAGGATGCCGCAGGTAAAGCCGTCCCACTTAATGCCCACCTTCGGCAGGCCGTAATACAGGAAAAACAGCTGGATCAGCAAAGGCGTATTGCGCGAAAGCTCGATATACGCCCGAGCCGGCCAATACAGCGGCCGCACGCGATAGGCCGTCACCACCGCCACCGCCAGCCCCAGCAGGAGCGACAGCGCAATGCTGTAGGCCGACAGCTTCAACGTAATCAGCGCGGCATCGGCAAACTTCGGCGCCACCCGCCAAAAATAAGACCAGTTCATAATCAGGCAAAATTGAAAACAGGCGGCCATTATAGAAACCGCCGCGCAGCTTGAGAAAGAAGCATTGGCAATATGCTTAGAGGGAAAAGGCATAAGGCAAAAGAGGCTACCTGAAAGCGCAACCACCTTGCTTTTCTTAGCTCTCGAAGAGAAGAATATAAGGCTTCCGAAGGAAGCCGATTTCCCACACTGTCAAAAGGCAGTGCCAGCTTGTATGTGACAAGACAAAAAATGAAGAATTAATGATGAAAGGCTACCTGAAAACCCGCTAAACACTGTTGCTAAAAGTGGGCGCCAACAAATACAAAATATCAATGAGGCAATGCCAACCCACTGCGCATACGCACCGTTAGTTGTCATTGCCTCACTGACTTCCTGTTCCCGTTTTCAGGTAGCCTTTTAAATGCTTAAGGCTATCTGAAAACTAATCATCCGAACTACTATGTCGCTGTTTTTTAATTTCTATTTCTGCCAAAACCCCTCGTCATGAAACTTTTCCGGCAGCCCAATATTTTTGACTTGGTGTTTTGCTTGCAGCCGATGCAGGGCAGATATGTCGTTCAGGCTGCGGGCATAGCTGATGTCGATTGTTTCCAAGGCGGTGAGGTTTTCGATGCCGTTTAATGTACACACGGAGGGGCGCACCAGCAATAAATCTTTCAGCCGCGCCAGGTTTTGGAATTCAGTTAAGTCTTTGCCTTTGTAAGACCATAGGTATAAACGCTCCAAGCGGGTACATTGCCCGATATTTCGGATTTTTTTGTTGTAGTCCATCCTTAAATCTTTGAGCGCTGGCAGTTGGGAGAGGTCGATGTCGATTGGCTGTCCGATAACCAGGGTTTCCAATTGCTCGAAGCGGTATAGGGCATCCGTATTGATGAATTCTGGCGATTCAAGATCGTGTTCGATTTGGAGATGCGGCAGTTCGGGATAGGCGGCCAAATCGGCAAAATCCACCACGGCGTGTTTCGGCGCGGGTGTCGGATTGATGGCAACCGTCGGCCGGCTCAAAATCCGAATGCCGCAACGGTAACGCTTGGCCTGCCGCATGGCGGTGCGGATAAATGCGGGCTGGACTTCGATGAGGTTGATGTTTTTATTGTAGAAATACGTTTCCATGGATGTGTTCTGATGCGGGGGAGTAGGCATGTTGGCAAGCGTGGGTTCAGGTAGCCTGGGAGAGGTTTGAGGCCGTCTGAAAACGGGATGCGGCTGTGCCAATGGCGGGCTTCAACCCGCTTTGCTTCATTCATGTTGCAGCTTCGTAGCAAACCATGTTTTCAGGTAGCCTTTCAGACGGCCTCAAGGCTGCCTGAAACTTATCTGCCTAAAATCGTGTCCAAAGCCTCGCGGTTGGTGGGGCTGAATACGTTGAGTGCGCCGGAGAGGAGCAGCGTGCCGGGAGAGGGGTCTTCGCGGTCGGAGGGCGGGGTGCGGCAGGTGAGGGTGCAGTCGAACACGCCCATATTGGTGGCGTTGTCTTGCCAGGACAGGTTGATTTGCACATCGAGCACGATGCCGACGGGGATTTCAGGTAGCCCGAAGGTGAGCTTGCGGGTGCCGAGCAGGAAGCCGAGCTGCACGGGGCGGCCGGCGTCCAGCGCGTGCGCGCCCGCCCATGCGCCCACGCCTTGCGCCATGATTTCCATGCCGAGCCAGCCGGGCAGGGCGTTTGCGCCGTCGGGGAGCAGGATGCAGTCGGGCCGGATGGTGCAGACGGCGTGCAGGTTGTTGTCGTCGTAGGATAAAACTTCATCCAGCAGCACCATGCGGCCGCTGTGCGGCAGGAGGGCGGCGGGTTGTTTAATCGGGCATTGGGGCATGTTCTTCTCCAATGATGAGGACGCTGTTGTTGCCGCCGAAGGCAAACGACGAACTCGCGCCGATGCGCCGACCTTGCGGCCACCGGCTGCCTGAAACGGTGAGCGCGATTGAGGGCAGTTCGGGGTCGGCTTGGCCGTCCCACAGTTGGGGCGGCAGGCTGCCTTCGGGGTTGTCGCGGCGGCTGGCAATGCCCCATACGAAGGCTGCTTCGAGCGCGCCGGCTGCGCCGAGGGTGTGGCCGGTGAGCGGTTTGGTGGAGGTGGTGGCGGTTTGGCTGCCGAACACTTCGGCCACGGCGCGGCTTTCCATACCGTCGTTGAGCAGCGTGCCGGTGCCGTGCAGGTTGATCCAGCCGATGCTTTCGGGCGGCAAGCCCGCGTGGTTTAAGGCTACCTGAAAAGCCTGCGCCGCGCCGAGGCCGTCGGGGCGGGGGGAAGACATATGGTGCGCGTCGCTGCTCGCGCCGTAGCCCAAAAGCGGCAGGGCGTCGCCGTCGTCTTCGCGGGTCATCACGAATACGGCGGCGGCTTCGCCGATGTTGATGCCGTTGCGGTTGCGCGAAAACGGGTTGGCAATGCCGTCGGACAGCACTTCCAGCGAGGCGAAACCGTTGATGGTGAGCGGCGAGAGCGTGTCCACGCCGCCGCACAACACCGCGTCGCACACGCCCAGCCGCAGCAGCCGCGCCGCGCTGATGAGCGCCCGCGCGCCGGACGTGCAGGCGGTGGACACGCCGTAACACGCGCCCCGCAGGCCGTACGCCGCCGCGGCAAAATCGGCGGGCGAGGAAAGCAGTTGCGCCTGCTGTTTGAACGGAATGTCCGCCCAGCCGCCGCCGTTTGCAACGTGTTGGAACAGCAGGATATTTTCGTCCGCACCGCCCACCGATGTACCGATTACCACGCCGATTCTGTCTGCGCCGTAGCGGCTGAGGGTTGCCTGAATCTGCGGCTCGATTTGCGCCAAAGCGTCCCACAGCAATTGATTGTTGCGGCTGCAGTGTTCGGCGGACAGATGGTTGGGAAACGGGCGCAGCGGGCGGTTTACCGCGCCGAAAGCACGGTTTTTGCCCTTCACCCATTCGCTGGAAAACGTGAGCGGGCTGTTTTCAGACGGCCTCAACAGGCCACCCAAATGCTCCGCCAAACCGCTGCCCAAAGCCGACACCAAACCCGGCCGGCCGAGGTATGCCCGTGCCTTATTCATCACTCTCTCCCAAAGGCGTCAGCCGCCATTTCGCCCCGCCGCCCTCCAACTCGCGCGGCCGGCCGTCTGAAAAACCGTTTTCCAACAGCGGGAACATCGCCGTGAACACCGCCTGCGCGGCATGGTTCGGCGGCACGAAGCCGTCGCGCCGCCAGCCGCCTGGCGTGGCCAGCAAACGCGCCAGCGGCGCACCGAACGCATCGGTTTGAATCCAGCGCGACTGCCCGCCCGCCTCGCCCTGCACCACCAGCAGCGACACCTGCTCCGCCGCACCGGTTTCATCCAGCCGCTCCAGCTTGAAACGGCGGCTCTCACCCGCCGCCAAATGCGGCAAATCCTGCGGCGCGAAAGTGGCACCACAGGCGGCAAGCAGCAGCGCGGCAACGATGGGGATAAGGGGCTTGGGGAAGGTCATTTCAGGCAGCCTTTGCGGAATGGGAACGGGATGGGATTATAGACGAAGCAGGGCGGGAGTGGCGGCTGCAGTCTGCCTACAGCTTACCGCCTTGCATCTAACTAGCTGCATTCGCTACAAATACTCGATTTATGGCGTTTCAGGTAGCCTTTAAACGGGAAGCATGAGGAGCAAAGGCTACCTGAAAACTTTAAAACACACAGATAGCCTATCAGCATGGCAACGCCCATCGATCACGCAAAAAAGCTGCCGGGATACCGGCAGCTTGTGCATTGCAATCAGGCAAAGTAATTAATACATGCCTTCGCGCTCTTCGCGGGTGGAAATATAAATGTTTTTCACCTGGGTGTAGGCTTCGAGCATCATTTTGTGGGTTTCGCGGCCGATGCCGGAAGTTTTGTAGCCGCCGAAGGGGGCACCGGCAGGCAGGCGGTTGTAGCAGTTCACCCACACGCGGCCGGTTTCCAGGGCGCGGGATACGCGCAGGGCGCGGTTGATGTCGCGCGTCCACACGCCGCCGCCGAGGCCGTATTCGCTGTCGTTGGCCAGCTGGATAACTTCTTCTTCGGTTTTGAATTTAATCACGGTAGCCACCGGGCCGAAGATTTCTTCTTGGGCGATGCGGCTGTTGTTGCTGTCGGCAGCAATCAGGGTGGGCTCAACAAATTCGCCTTTGCCCAATGCGCCTTCCACTTTTTTACCGCCGGTAATGATGCGGCAGCCTTCTTGTTCGCCGATTTGCACATACTTCAGAATGGTGTTGAGCTGACCGGCGTTCACTTGTGCGCCCATCTGGGTGTCGTCTTCCCAAGGCAGGCCGACTTTCACTTTCTTGAATTCTTCAGACAGGGCGGCTACGAATTTGTCGTAGATGCCTTCCTGCACGAAAATGCGCGAACCGGCACAGCATACTTGGCCTTGGTTGAACAAAATACCTTTTTGTGCGCCTTCCAAGGCTTTGTCGAAAGGCATGTCGTCGAAGAAGATATTGGCAGATTTGCCGCCCAATTCCAGAGTGGAAGGAATCAGCAGCTCGGCAGCAGCGATGCCCACGCGGCGACCCACTTCGGTAGAGCCGGTGAAGGCAAGCTTGTTGAAGCCTTTGTGGTGTAGCATGTATTCGCCGGATTTGCTGCCTTTACCGGTAATCACGTTGAGCACGCCTTTGGGCAGCAGGTGGTTCACTTTTTGGGCAAAGGAGAGCAGGCTCAGAGAGGTGCTGGAAGAGGGGTGGATAACGATGGTGCAGCCAGCGGCCAGCGCAGGAGCAATTTTCCAAGCGGCCATGAGGAAGGGGAAGTTCCACGGAATGATTTGGCCAACCACGCCAATGGGCTCGCGCAATACGAGGGAGAGATCTTCTTCGTCCAGTTGGTTGGCGCTGCCTTCTTCGCCGCGAATCACGCTGGCGAAATAGCGGAAGTGGTCGGAGGCCAACGGAATGTCGGCAGCACGGGTTTCGCGGATGGGTTTGCCGTTGTCGAGCGTTTCCTGCAGGGCGAAGAGTTCGGCATTTTCATCAATCACATCGGCAATTTTATTCAGAAGGGCGGCGCGCTCGGCAGCGGTGGTTTTGCGCCAGGTTTTAAATGCAGCCTGTGCAGCGGCCACAGCGGCATCCACGTCGGCGTCGGTGGCGTCGGTGAATTTAGCCAAGAGCTCGCCGTTGGCGGGGTTGTGCGATTCCAGCAGATTGCCGGGCTTTGTCCACTCGCCGTTGATGAGCAGACCGTATTCGCGGTCGAAAACGTTCAGATTTTTAGCCATTTCGTTGGTTCTCCTAAAATTGTGCGGGGCTGGCGGCCCACTCCCAATAACATAAACAGCATTCGATTGATGCTGTGGGTGCAGCATATTCTTTTTTGCCAACTCTTTCAAGGATGCGTATTACCAAACCGGGCTTGTTTACAGATTAAAGGCTACCTGAAAACGAAGCTTCAACGCAGTTAACATACCGCGCAGGCGGCTTCGCAGCGCCGCTATTTCCATAGGGCTTGCACACTCTGCTGTTTAGGATGAAAATGACAATATAACAATGAATAATCAGCCTGCCGCCACAGCCGCGGACGGGCAAAACACATCAGGCCGGAACCGGTTTTTTGTTGCCGCAGAAGCGGAGGAGGATAAGCAATGCAAACGATTAAAAAAATTGATGCCGCAGCCCTACGCGCGTTTACCGAAGCTGCCTTCAAGGCATACGGCTTCATGCCGGAAGAAGCGGCGCAGATTACCGATGTGCTGATGGCTGCCGACCTCTGTGGCGTGGACACGCACGGCTCGCAGCGGCTGGAAATGTACCGCCAGCACATCAACGGCGGCTTCGTGCGCATCGGCGCCCGGCCGGAAACCGTTTTTGAAACGCCCGTGTCGGCCGTGGTGGACGGCCATGCCGCGATGGGGCAGCTCGTTGCCCGCTACGCCATGCAGATTGCCATCGACAAGGCCAAACAAAGCGGCATCGGCATGGTGTCGGTGCGCAATTCCAACCACTACGGCATCGCCGCCTACTACAGCAGCATGGCCGCCAGCCAAGGCCTGGTGGGCATCTCCATGACCAACTCCTTCCCCATCGTGGTGCCCACCTACGGCCGCACCCCGATGATGGGCACCAACCCCATCGCCGTGGCCATTCCCGCCAGCCCGACCGATTTCAGCCTCGATGCCGCCACTTCCGTGGTTGCCTTCGGCAAACCCGAGGTATACCTCAAAAAAGGCTTAACCGCCCCGCTGGGATGGGCGATTAACAGCCAGGGCGTAGACGAAACCGACCCGCAGATTATCGTGGAATGCGTGCGCCAAGGCTTGGGCGGCGGCATGTATCCCTTGGGCGGCAGCAGCGAACTGTTTGGCAGCCACAAAGGCTACGGTTATGCCGTGTTGGTGGAATTCTTCTCCGCCTGCCTGTCGCAAGGCACCACCTCCAACCACACCATGAAAAACGGCCATGCCGGCATTTGCCACTATTTTGCCGCCTTCAATCCGGAAATCTTCGGTGATGCCCAAGCCATCCGCAGCCATTTCAGCGCCTACCTGCAAGAGCTGCGAGAATCGGCGAAAGCCGCCGGCCAAGAGCGGATTTACATCCACGGCGAAAAAGAAGCCGAATGCTGCCGCGAACGCAAACAAAGCGGCATCCCCATCCTGCCCAAAACGCTGGACGAAATGCGTCGCTTGGCCGAGGAACTCGGTCTGCCGTTTGAGTGGTAGGGCTTGAATACGGCCGTAATAAAGGCTACCTGAAAATGTATAGTGGATTAAATTTAAATCAGGACAAGGCG
>NZ_KV795541.1:44138-45681 GCF_001809035.1 Eikenella sp. HMSC061C02 | reverse complement strand
GCTGTACTGGTTTAAATTTAATTCACTATAAAAAACAATTTTCAGGTAGCCTGACCCAAGACAGCAAGCAACAACACATCCCTTCTATGAGCGGACAAAAACAATATCCCAAAACCTACCGCTTCAGCCCCAACCCCACCGGCAAACCCTACCAACCAGACCCCGCCAACAAAGAGCGCGATTTGGAAACGGCGCGGCGGATACAGCGGAGGCTGCTATTTCCAAAATTCGGTTTTCTCACCGGATTCCTGCCACTGCTCATAGCCATGGTGTATGAGAAGCTAACCGGTGGGCCGGTGTCCGAAGGCTTCATCATTTTCGGGTTTTGCTATGTGTTTACGGTTTGGCCGCTGAGCATCGGCCTTACCCTGCTTTTCGGCAGCTGCCCCTACTGCCATAAGACCCAAGGTCTCAACGGCCGGGTGTATACCCTTACCGGCCGCGAAATTTCCACCTCGCGCGGTGTATCGCCATTTATCACGAAATGTATCCGTTGCGGCGCACCCTTATCAGTAAAAGAAGTGGAAGCTGCCTACCGTCGGCTGGAAGAACAGGAAAAGGCTACCTGAAAAACTTTCAGGTAGCCTTTTAGCATTTGTCTGACTAAGGCAGGTTGGCCAAATCTTTTTCAATCTTATCCAGCAGCGCAGAGCAGCAGGCAGTAAGGATGCGGCGGGTTTCGTTGAAATTGCCGGTGTACCACGGGTCGGGAACGTGGCTGTAGCCGCTATCGGGCAGCAGGTCGGTGATTTTGAAGATTTTGCCGGGATGGCGGCCGAAGCGTTGTTCCAGCTCGGCCAGGTTGTTGTCGTCCATGGCCAGCAGGTAGTCGAAATCGGCCAAATCCTGCGTGCGCACGCGTCGGCTCACAAAGCCGCTGCTGTCGATGCCTTCGTCAGAAAGGATTTCCAGGCTGCCGCAGTGCATGCCTTCGCCATCGTGCCAGCCGGATGTGCCCGCGCTGGCAGTGTGCACCGGCAGGCCGCGGGCGGCGGCCATGCTGCGGCAGAGATATTCGGCCATCGGCGAGCGGCAGATGTTGCCCAGGCAAACGAACAAAACCTTAACGGGGCGTTCCATAAGGCTACCTGAAAATCAAATTGCCGCAATAAACAAAGCCACGATGCACAGCAGGTTTACGCCGAACATGGCCGAACGTAGCGTGGCTTTATCGCTGATATAGCAATAGATAAAGCCGATGCGGCTGGCCAAGAAGAGCAGCGCCCAGAAATTGATGGTGAACTGGACAGCGTTGCCGGTGGCGTGGGCGATGATCACGGCAGCAGCAAACGGCGGGAAGATTTCGTAGCTGTTTTGCTGTGCCGCATCGGCGCGCGCGGCCTTGCCTTGGGCGCGGGCCAGGAAGGCGCGCGGGTTGTGGTTGTCGGCCGGGGAAAATCCGGCGCGGTATTTGGCATAGGCGGCGCAAAAAATAGGCAGGAAAATGGCGAAGAAGATGCACCAGTAGGCTAAGGTCATGATGTGTTTGCTCCTATAGGGCTAAAGCGCTTATAGTGAATTAACAAAAACCAGTACAGCGTTG
>NZ_KV795541.1:4867-44038 GCF_001809035.1 Eikenella sp. HMSC061C02 | reverse complement strand
GTCGCCTTGTCCTGATTTTTGTTAATTCACTATATTTTCTCCCGCCGATATTGCTGCGGCTCGCCGCCCGGCAGGAGGAACATTGCTTCAGCCGTAATGGGTTGGAAAGATTGGTTTTGTGCGAGGAGTGATTATACACGGGTACAAGACAGATAGGCTGTTTCCGGCAATAGGCAGCGGAATGGGATAACGCAATGTTGGCAGGCTACCTGAAATTTTCAGGTAGCCTCTTTCACATCGGGAAACACCAGCCGCGCTTCCACACCGTTTTCGCGGTTGGCGAGCATCAGGCGGCCGCGGTGCAGGCGCATGATTTCGGTGGTGAAGCTCAAGCCCAGCCCGCTGCTGCGGCTGCCGTCGGCACGGGGGAGCGAGTAGAAGCGTTGGGGGATTTTGGCCAGCGCGTAATCGGGAACGGGGCTGCCTTGGTTGTAAACCGCCAGTTCGGTGCGGTTTCGGCTGCGGGTGAGGCTGAGGCGGATTTTGCTGCCGGTTTCGGCAAAGTCGATGGCGTTGTAAAGCAGGTTGTCGATGGCTTGGCGCAGCAGCAGCGGGTCGCCTTGGACGGCACGGGGCGGGCAGTTGAGGGCGATGTGCAGCTGTTTGGCTTGCAGGGCGGCGCGGCTTTCTTGGGCGGCTTGGACGGCTAGATTGGCCAAATCGACGGTTTGCGTGCTTTGCAGGCTGTCGCGGTTTTCCAGACGGGCCAGTTCGAGCAGACGGGCGATGAGTTGCTTTTGTTTTTGGGTATTGCGGCGGATGCGGTCGAGCAGTTGCTGTTGGTCGGGGCTAAGGGGGCTGTCTTGCAGCAGTTCGAGGGCGGCCTGCTGGGTGGTGAGCGGGGTTTTGAGTTCGTGGGTGAGGCCTAAGACATAATTTTCAATGTGTTGGCGGTGGTCGAGTTCGTCGCGCAGGTGGGCGACGGCGTGGACGAGGCGGTAGAGGTAGCTATCGCCGAATTGGGGTTGTGCGGCAGGGCGGTTGGCGGCCATGGCTTCGGCATAACGACGGATACGGCTGATGCTGCGGGCGAGCCACCAGGCAAGCGCGCCGAGCACGAGCAGGCTGGCGGTAAGCAGGAGCAAGACGTGCTGCTTGGCATAGACCAGCGACCAGGCGGTGAGCAGGAGCAGGATGCCGAGCAAAACGAAGAACAGGCGGATGCTGAGGTGTTTGAAATATTTAAGCATGGGTTGGCTGAATGATATGGTTGCGCGGCCTGATATTGAGCCGGGCGGTGTTTCAATTTCGTTGCGGTTTTGCTTTCAGGTAGCCTGAAAGTGTGTGTGATTAAGTCGGGCTGGTTTTCGCGCTTGGAGGCCGTCTGAAAAGGCGGTTAGCGATAACTGATGACTATCCCTGTACTGCCGTTTTTATTGTGGTAATACGCGCCCACATCGCCCCAGGCAAATCTGCGGCATTTGCCTGCTGCCGATGTTTCAATGGCGCAAGGGGCATCGCCCAGCTGCTTATCCAACCATCGATCAAATTGTTTTCTGCGTTGTAATTCGCGCTCCTCCGACCATGCTGCCCAGCTGTTGTCCTCGCCTATCGGGCAGAAGAATATGGATAAGCGCTCCAGCCGCTGCTGCTCGAACTGGGCGGTAAGGGTGTATTGTTCGGACTGTTTGGTAAATGACAAACCGAAAAATGTTATTCCCGCTTGCAGATGATTCGGGCTAGATTTTGGGAAGCATGCAATCCAGTCATCAAGCGTGGTGCGCGCGCTGATAAGGTTGCCGTCCGGCAGGCTGACGCTGCCGTTTTCAGGGTTTATCTTCATCGGTTTGAATTTCCAAATACTGCTTTCAGACGGCCTGAAAGCAAGCGGTGGGCGGGCAACGGATACCCATCCTTGAGCTTGCTAATTTTCAGGTAGCCTTAATGGGGTGAAAGCACGCAGGCGGGAGTGCCTGCCCTACTTTTGCCCAAACGCCCGCACCGCCGCCCAAACCATTTCAGGCTGTTCTTTAATCGCTTCGTGCGCGGCAAACGGTACATTCATCAAATGAACTTCGGGCAATTCGGTTTTCAATGCCGCCCAGTCGTCAAAGGCGAGCAGGAAATCGGCTTCGCCGCGCACTGCCAGCACGGGGGTTTGGATTTGACGGATGTTTTCGTTGGGATAACCGCTTGCGCCCTCGTCCAGCCACATGGTTTTCAATGCCACTGCCCATTTTGCCGCATCAGGCTCGGGGTTGGCTGCCTGATAAGCGGCGAGCTGTTCGGTCAGGTTTTCTTTTACGAAATCAAGGCTTATCTCTTCAAACATGGACCGCACGCCGTCCAAGTGCTTTTTGTGCCATTCCGCGCCCACGGTGATGATTTTTCCGATATTTTTGTCTGCCGCGCCCAAGCGGTAGGCGGTTGTGCCGCCATCGCTGAGCCCGAACAGGCTGTATTTTTCCACGCCTTCATGCCGCAGGATTTGGCGCGCATCTTCGGCGGCTTGGGCATAGGTCAGCGCGGCTGTGCCGAGCGTGGAGCGTCCGTGTCCGCGCGTATCTATCGCAATCACGCGGTAGTGTTGCTGCAAACGCGGCAACAGCGGGGCAAAGTCGGCAATCGAACCGAAACCGCCGTGCAGCAGCACGATAACGGGGGCGGTTTCCGTGCCGCCGATTTGGTAGTGCAGCGTCGCACCTTGATGTTTGATGAATTTGGACTGCATGGAAGTTTCCTTGTCTGGCTTGTTGAAAGAATGGCGGCCGCCGTTGCCCGGCCTATCGCAGGCGGAAACCGCCAATATTGCTGCGGCTAGTTTGAGTAGGTTTCTGCGTGAAAGATTCATGGCTTTCAGGTAGCCTTTTCAGATGTTGAGGCCGTCTGAAAAAGCAAATGCGGCGGCTGTATCAAACAGGTTTGCGGAAGGTGATGCAGTAAAAGCGGTTGTCCCACAGCAGCCGCGTTTTCTTTTCCTGTACGGTTTCGGGAATGCAGTTTTCGATTTGTGTCAGGTCGAAATCGGTGTCTTGGAAGTAGTTCCGCGTGAACAGGCTTTTTTTGTATTGTTGTTGGATGAAGTCGGTGGTTTCGTCTGCAATCATGATTTTGGTGTCGGGCTTGGCGACGCGCAGCATTTCGTTGATGGCTTTTTGTTTGTCGCTGAAAAAATTGATGCCGCCCACATGGAATACGACGTCGAACATATTGTCGGCAAAGGGTAAATCTTCGGCGTTGCAGTGTACCAAGTCCAAGCCTGCCGCTTTTTTCTGCCACACGTCGCGGCAGCGTTCCAACATGCCGAGCGACAGGTCGGCACCGGTCAAGTCCAGCGCGGCGGGGTCGATGTCGGCGGGCAGGTGGTTTAAATCGGTACCTGTGCCGATAGAGACGTAGAGCGCGGTGCAATCCTGCCGCCACTCCAGTTCGCCCATCAGGCTGCGCCGTGTCTCGTTGATGCTGTTGCCGTATCTGAGGCGGGCTATCCAGCGTTCGCCGAAGTCGTACCAACGGGCGAGGCGGTTGTACATTTTCATGTATTTGGCGTTGTCGCCCGTTACGTTGTCGGAATCGAGGCACAACAAGATGCCGTCTTGTTCGGGCGGAAGCTGATTTTGCAGGGCGGGTTTGAGTTTTTGGATGAGTTTGGTGGAAGGCATGGCGTTACTCCTGTGGATGGTTGCGACAGCTTGAAAGACCGTCTGAAAACCGTGCTTCAGGTTTCGTTAAAACTGTACCCCAGCCCGTGATGGGTGCGGATGTGTTCGTCGGCAATGCCGGCTGCGCGCAGTTTGTGGCGCAGGGCGCGGATGTGGGTGTTGATGGTGTGCGGGTCGGAGGGGCGGTTGCCGCCGAACATGGCGGTGAGCAGTTCTTCGCGGCTGAACACGCGGCCGGGGCGGTGCAGCAGGGTGCGCAGCAGGCGGTATTCGCCCTGCGTGAGCGGCAGTTCGCGCCCTTGGTGGCGGATGCAGCAGGCGGGCACGTCGTCGTGCCATACCGGTACGGATTCGGTTTTGGCGGCGGGCCGGGTTTGTGTGCGCCGCAGCACGGCTTTGACGCGGGCGACGAGTTCGCGCGGGCTGAAGGGTTTGCCGATGTAGTCGTCTGCGCCGAGTTCGAGGCCGAGGATGCGGTCGGTTTCTTCGTCTTGGGCGGTGAGCATGATGACGGGCTGGGGATGTTGCGGACGCAGGGTTTTAAGCAGTTCGAAACCGTCGGTGTCGGGCAGGCCGACGTCGAGCAGGAGCAGGTCGAAGTGTTCGCGCGCGAGCAGTTGCCGCGCCTGCTCTGCGGTGGGGGCGATGCGTGCGGTGAAATGGGCGCGGGCGAGGGAGAGTTCGACCAGTTCGGCGATTTCGCGTTCGTCTTCGATGATGAGGATATGCGGGTTCATGGGATAGGGATTAACAAGCTTTGGATACTAGGCGGCGAGCCGAGGCCGCAGCGGAAGTGAAGCTACCGCTCATTCTACGCAAACACGCTGGGTTACACACGCTTAGGCGCGGCAATCTTCATAAAATCTTCATTATTGTTCCACAAAAAATTGATTCGGGCCGGGCATACTGTGTGCCGTTGGCAGGCTTGTGCCTTGGCCGCATTCAATTCTTTGATGGAGTAAAAAATGAACCAGAAAATATGGAGCGTGATTGGGTTGTGTATCGTGTTTGCCGTGGTACTGTTTTCGATTTACAGCCTGGCGGAGCAACGGGAGTATTACCAATCCAGCATGTTGCTGAGCAAGGAAGACTACCGCATGATTATCCGCAGCGTGAAATACGGCATGGTATTGGTGGTGCTGGTGTTTGCCTCGTTCTTTTTGAGCGAGGTGCTGCAAGAATGGCGTATCCACCCGATGCAGTATTTGCTGGTGGGCGCGGCTTTATCGATATTTTATCTGTTGCTGCTCTCGCTAGCGGAACACATCGGCTTTACTGCCGCTTATGCCGTCGGCGCATTTGCCTGTATCAGCTTGCTGTTTTGGTATCTGCATTTCGTGCTGGCCACCACGCGCGGGGTGTATATGATGACGGCGCTGCTCATGGCGGCCTACGGCACGATGTTTGTGCTGGTGAAAATGCAGCAATACAACCTCTTGGCCGGTTCCTGCCTGCTGTTTGCCGCGCTGTTTACGGTGATGTATTACACGCGGGAGATTGATTGGTATGCGCTGGGCAAACCAGCAGGGAAGGAGTAGTAGGGTTTAACTGCGTTGAAACCTCGCTTTCAGGTAGCCTTTGGATTTGAGCGGAGGCTACCTGAAAAACAGCAAATGGTCGGGCCTGATACCCGGCCGTTTGTGCTTAGGCGGCACAGAAAACTTAAAGGCTACCTGAAAACCGCATCAGCAGTTTTCAGGTAGCCTTTATGCCGCAACCGGCTTAGCGGGCGATGTCGCCGCGCATCACCACGCGGGCATGGAAAGTGCCCACTTCGCAGTCGTACTGCCCGCCGCGCAGCACTTGGCGGTTGTAGTAGCTGTGGAAGTTGCTCACGCGGCTGCCGCCACGGGCTTGAGCGGTTTCCTGGAATTTATGGGCGGCGTTGATAAAGGCGCGTTCGCAGGCGGCTTCGTCGGATTGGTTGGAAGCATTGGCTGCCTGACGGGTGGACAAATTGGCCTGAATCACACGGCCGCCACCACCGAAGCTCACCGGCACGCCGGGGTTGAGCAGTCGCTTGGCTTCGTCGGAAGCCAGCACGGCACGACCGTTGCAGCGATACACTACTTTGCGGCCGCCGCGGTTGGGGTCGTCGTCGCGCAGCAGGCGGCATACGCGGCCGGTGGTTTGACTGGTGGCATGGGCGCTGTTGCGGCCGCTATCGCGGCGGGCTTCGGTGCGGCTGCCTTGATTGCCGGAGTTGTCCGGCGCACGGTTGTTTTGGCAGCCGGCGAGGCCGAAAGCGGCTACAATCGCAGCCGCCAGCATGATTTGGCGAGATTTCATATTTGCTCCCTTATTAAGCTGGGTTGGAAACCAAAAATTCACGGCCAGTCAGCCGCGATTTCACAGAGTTTAAAGTATATTAAAAAACCTTGCCTATGCCTACCCGCCTGCTGCCGCAACACACCATCTGCCTCTATCTGGCCGCGCCCGACTGCGCCACGCACTACCACGCCGGGCTGCTGGATGCGGCCGACCGCATCCACCTTGTGCGCCACCCTGCCCGTGCGGCGCAAACCGGCTGGCAGGTGAGCCGCTTTCTCAAGCAGCAGGCAGCGGCAGACGGGTTTTCAGGTAGTCCGAATTTTTCAGGTAGCCTCAGCCACAGCGGCGGCCATGCCGTGCTGTCGGTGCCGTCTGCCGATTTTCCCGTGGGCGTGGATTTGGAACGGCTGCGCCCACGCCGTTTCGATGCCTGGCCGGATTGGGTGCTGCATGCAGACGAAGCGCGCTGGCTACAACAGCATGCCGAATTGGCCGATTATTATGCGTTGTGGACGCTAAAAGAAGCCTTGCTCAAGACCACCGGGCAGGGGCTGGCGGAGATGCCGCAAACCGGATTGCGACCAAACGAGGACGGCTGGCGGCTCTACGCGGCCGGCCGGTTTTGGCAGGGCGCAGTGTTTCTGTTGGACGGGGCTTGGCTGTGCGGTGTGGTGTGGCCGCAGGAAGTGGCGGCGGAATGGGCTTGGCACGGCTTCGGTAAGTGGCAGGTGGTGGAAAAGCAGCTGCTTTATCGTTTTGTTTAGGCGCTTTAACTATACTTTCAGGTAGCCTCAAATTCTCGGCAAACAAGACAAAAACTTCAAGAATGAAGGCTACCTGAAACTTTTCTTTTCGCAGAAACGCCGCCCACATTTTGCCGCCCGCCGGCCAGATGCCCGAGTGCTGCATTCTTGTTATAATGCGCCACCTTAAGCGCTCTTAACAGGCCGCCTGTTTTTAAAAAGCTACCTGAAAGCGAAGCTTCAGCGCAGTTAAAACGCAGCCTCAACGAAGTTAAACCATGACCGCCGATTTCCGCCTCCGCTTTTCCATCCAAAGCTGGCACGCCGCCTCCACCCGCCTGCACACGGGCGAAGACTGGTCCGCGTGGGCATCCGGCCGCTTAAACGCCGCCGATTTGCCCGACACGCCGCCGAAGGTGGATTTTCTGCCCGCCATGCAGCGGCGGCGGCTCGGCCTCTCGGCGCGGCTGCTGTTTGCGGCAGCACATCCGCTCTTGGCGGAAAGCGAACCCTGCCCGCTGGTGCTCGCTTCGCACGACGGCGAAATCAACCGCAGCTTCGGCTTGTGGACCACGCTGTTGCGCGACAACGAAGTTTCCCCCACTTCCTTCGGCCTGTCGGTACACAACGCCCTGGCCGGGCAGTGGTCGATGCTGCGCGGCGACATGAGCGAATACACCGCGCTTTCGGTGCGGCAGAGCGGTTTGGAAAGCGCCGTGCTCGAGGCCGCCGGCCTGCTGGCCGATGGGGCAGAGCGCGTGTTGGCGGTGGTGGTGGACGACCCCTTACAGGCGCAATACCCCGCCGCACCGGCCGAACGCGCGTCCTTTGCCCATGCGCTGGCGCTGCTGCTCACGGCCGGCGAAGAATGGGAACTCTCCCCCGCCGCACCCGATACCGGCGGCACGGCAAACTGCGGCTATTGGGGCGCGATCGAATGGCTGCGGCAACAACATTCTGGCAGCCGCAGGTGGATAAACCATTATGCAGACAAGGTTTGGCAATGGCAGCGGCTTACCCCTTGAGCGCCCGCTTAAACCGCCTGTGGCGGTTGCTGGCCACCGGGCTGGGCTTCGTGTTTTTCGGCGTGTTCGGCGTGCTGCTGCAAATCGTGCTGCTGCCCTGGCTGCTGCACTGCTCGCCCGATTTGGCACAGCAAAAGCAGGCGCGCCGCGTGGTGACGCGCACTTGGCTGTGGTTTAGCTATTATTTGATGCGCTCGGGCATTTTGAGCGCGGAATTTGAAGGCTTCGAGCGACTCGGCCGCCCCGGCCAGCTGATTTTGGCCAACCATCCCTCACTGCTGGATGTGGTGTTCCTGCTCGGCCGCGTGCCCGAAGCCAACTGCATCGTGAAAGCAGATTTGCAGCGCAACCCGGCCATGGCCGGGCAAATCCGCGCCTGCGGCTACCTGCCCAATCAGGAAGATTTGGATTTTGTGGAAGCCGTGCACGAAGTTTTACAGCAGCAATGCCTGTTGGTATTCCCCGAAGGTACGCGCACCGGCTGGGACGGCGCGGTGAAATTTCATCGCGGCGCAGTGTCCATCGGCCTCAGAAGTGCGCAGGTCATCACCCCTGTGGTGATTAAAATGCAGCCGCCGAACTTCAAAAAAGGCCAGCCGTGGTACAAAATCCCGCTGCAAAAACCGGCCTACCGCTTTATCGTCGGCGATGACATCAACCCGCAGGATTGGTTAAACAAGCACCCCCTGCCCATTGCCGCCCGCCGCCTCAACGACCACCTGCAACAATACTTCAACGAAAGAAGCCAAAAACATGACTGACTTGAAACAAGAAATCAAACAACTGATTATCGACAGCCTCGGCCTGGAAGACCTCACGCCCGCCGACATCGGCGACGAAGAAGCCCTGTTCGGCGACAGCGGCCTCGGCCTCGATTCCGTAGACGCACTCGAACTCGGCCTGGCCGTGCAAAAACACTTCGGCTTCCAGCTCGACGGCGAAAGCCAGGAATTGCGCGACAGCTTCGCCAATGTGTCCACACTGGCCGCTTTCGTGCAAAAACAACGCGGCTAGCCAAAGCAGTTTGATTAAGGCTACCTGAAAGCAAAGTCTTGGCGAAGCCAAGGCTAAGTTGCTGCGAAGTGAAAAGCAGCAGGCTACCTGAAACATAGGTTGGGCATTCCTGCCCGACCGCCCCCATGATTTAAGGAACATCCATGACCGAAACCGAAATCCGCGCCTTCCTGTTCGACATCCTGGAAAACATGTTTGAAATCGACACCAGCAACGTAACCGGCAGCACCAACCTCTACGAAGACCTCGAAATCGACAGCATCGACGCCATCGACCTGCTCGACCAAATCAAACGCCAAACCGGCTACAAACTCCAAGCCGACGATTTCCGCAACGTCCGCACCATCGACGACGTAGTCGCCGCCGTGTCCAAGCTCTACCAAGACGCCAAGCCCGAAGCGTGAAAACCGCCGCCAAAATCCTGCTCGGCATCTTGAGCGTACTCTACCCCCTGCTCTGGTATTACGGCCGCGAGCAGGGCTGGTTTTATCCGCTGGCCGGTTTCATGCTCCTGCTTTGGCTCGCCCGCGCCGCCATGCAGCGTGATCCCGGCCAGCGGCGCGTTTCCTTGCTGGTGGCTGCTTTCTTCGCCGCCATCCTTCTTTTGAAGCGGCCAGGCAGCATGTATTGGTATCCCGTATGGGTAAACGGCCTGCTGCTGCTGCTGTTCGGCCTCAGCCTCACGCAAAAACAAAGCATCATCGAACGCCTCGCCCGCCTGCAACACCCCGACCTCCCGCCAGAAGGCGTGGCCTACACCCGCCGCGTTACCCAAATCTGGTGTGGCTTTTTCGCCCTCAACGGCAGCCTCGCCGCCCTGCTCGTGCTGCTCGAACAATACCGCTGGTGGGCAGTCTACACCGGCATCATCGCCTACATCCTGATGGGCATCCTGATGGGCGGCGAATTTGCCTACCGCAAGTGGGTGTTGAAGTTGTAATGAACAAAGGCTACCTGAAAAATATTTCAGGCAGCCCTCTCTCAACCGTGAAAACCCTATCAGAAAATCTAATGAATCTTCGTATTACTATACTGCTAATAGTTACCTTTCTCCCCGGTTTAGCCAATACCGCCCCCGTACCACAGGCTACAAAACAACAATGTCTGAATTATATGAATGACATGTCGTTGCTTAATAGTGCCTATCAGTATGGAATAACGTGTGTCAGCAGAGGGGTGTGGCCGGAAGGGCGGGAACGTTATTCCCTAGCTGTAAGCAACATCGGTCAAGAAATGCGAACAGCTGGATGTAATCAGAGCAACATGGTCAGTGAAGAAGAAACCCTAGCTATTTTAAAAAGGCATCCGCTTGACCCAGACAGGCAATATTGCCTGTCCACCAAAAACGAAGTAGAGCGCAAATTGACTCGTTATGGTGCGGAAGCTCCCCCTCCCGCATCCCAGCAGCAATGCCATAGCTATATGCGTGATACTGCTGATTTGGCAGTTTATATATCTCGTTGTCTTAGCCCTCAACAACAACGGCAAGTTGAAGCGCAACTTGAAATGATTGCCTATCGAATCGATCAAACCTATATGGAGCGAAACTGTCCAAACGTGGTTGATGAAAAGGCCATGCTGTCGCTTGCTGAAGAAGCACGAAACCGGCCTGTCTCTCGGCAGTATTGCGCTGCCGCCAGAAGTAATATCGAACGTATCCTGCGATACTACGGCACACCAGCCAATAAATAATCACTGGGAGGCTACCTGAAAATCTATCCATGAAGCTTGGGCATGTGTTGCCCATGCAGAATCTCACACCAAAAAGGCTACCTGAAACCTTCAGGTAGCCTTTTTCTATTCCTTTACCACACTGCACATTAGCCCGCCGCACGTTTTTCCAGCACGGCCACGCCGGGCAGTTGTTTGCCTTCTAGGAACTCCAAGAACGCGCCGCCTCCGGTGGAGATGTAGCTGATTTTGTCGGCGATGCCGAATTTGGCGATAGCGGCCAGGGTGTCGCCGCCGCCGGCGATAGAGAAGGCGCGGCTTTCGGCGATGGCTTCGGCCATCACGCGCGTGCCTTCGGCGAAACGGTCAAACTCGAACACGCCTACCGGGCCGTTCCACACAATCGTGCCGGCTTCGCGCAGCAGAGCGGCAAGCGAGGCGGCGGATTGCGGGCCGATGTCGAGAATCATATCGTCTGCGGCCACCTCGGCCACGGCTTTGGTTTCGGCTACGGCATCGGCGGCAAAGGCTTTGGCGCACACCACGTCTTGCGGCAGCGGCACGGCGCCGCCTTTGGCTGCCATTTTTTCGGCCACGGCGCGGGCTTCGGCGGCCAAGTCGGCTTCGGCCAAGGAGTTGCCGATGGGCTGCCCGGCGGCGAGCAGGAAGGTGTTGGCGATGCCTCCGCCCACGATCAGCTGGTCTACTTTATCAGCCAGGCTGTTGAGAATGGTGAGTTTGGTGGACACTTTGCTGCCGGCCACAATCGCCACCAGCGGGCGGGCGGGGTTTTTCAGCGCCTTACCCAGCGCGTCCAATTCGGCGGCCAGCAAAATGCCGGCGCAGGCAACAGGTGCGGCTTCGGCCACGGCCACCAGCGAGGCTTCGGCGCGGTGCGCGGTGCCGAAGGCATCGTTCACATAAATATCGCACAGCGCGGCATAGGCCTGGCCGAGCTCGGCGTTGTTTTTCTTCTCGCCTTTGTTCACGCGCACGTTTTGCAACATAACCACTTCACCAGGCTGCGGGCGCGGCGGATTTTGCTGCCAATCGCTGCTCACGGGCACGCTAAGGCCGAGCAGGCTGCCCAAATGCGCGGCCACGGGCGCGAGGTCGTCTTCGGGCTTGAACTCGCCCTCGGAGGGGCGGCCGAGGTGGCTCATCAGGATAACGGCCGCGCCGTTTTCTAGGCAGTAGCGTACGGAGGCGAGCGAAGCGCGGATGCGGGTGTCGTCGCCGATTTTGCCGTCTTTAATCGGCACGTTCAGGTCGGCACGGATCAGCACGGTTTTGCCGCGCACGTTTTGTTCGGTGAGCTTGAGGAAGGACATGGTTATCTCTTTTGGTTTCAGTTATTTGGTTGGAAAAATCGGGCGGCTTTGCCAGCCGCGCAAAACGCCGCCATTATCTTATAAACGGTTGGGCGGTGCAAACGGAGGAAATGGGCTGTGCTGCAGTTTACGCTTTCAGCTAGCCTTCGAGGATAATCGCCTCCATGCAGTACAGGCATATAGTTTGGTTTCTTTTTGATACATCGCCAGCCAGCTGGAACTACTCAGAGGCTACCTGAAAGCGTGAGCTTCAACGCAGTTAAAATGAGCAAAGCGAATTTCTGCGCAGCTAAAGCATCAGTTTCAACCCAGCTACAAACAGCAAACTCTTTTTCAGGTAGCCTCTAGCTTCTGCCAGCTGGCAAATAAATTGAAATTCGCGCTGCTGCCCTAATCTGCCGCCTATTCCCAACTGTTTCAAAAAAGGAAGCACCATGCAGCAATTCGACGGCACCACCATCGTTTCCGTACGCCGGGGCGGCCAAGTCGCCATTGGCGGCGACGGCCAGGTCAGCCTGGGCAACACCATCATCAAAGCCACCGCGCGCAAGGTGCGCAAATTGTATAACAACACCGTTTTGGCCGGATTTGCCGGCGGCACGGCCGATGCGTTTACGCTGATTGAGCTTTTTGAAGCCAAATTGCAGAAACACCAAGGCCGGCTTACCGTATCCGCCATCGAGCTGGCCAAAGAGTGGCGCACCGACCGCGCCCTGCGCCGCCTCGAAGCCATGCTGATTGTGGCCGATAAAGACAACACCCTCATCATCACCGGCAACGGCGACGTACTCGAACCGGAAGGCGGCATCGCCGCCATCGGCAGCGGCGGGGCTTTTGCCCAAGCTGCCGCCCGCGCGCTGATGGAAAATACCGAGCTGCCACCCGAAGCCGTGGTGAAAAAAGCGCTGGAAATCGCTGGCAGCATCTGCATCTACACCAACGACCAGCACACGGTGGAAACGCTGTAACCGATTGCGAAATAGAAAAAAGGCTACCTGAAAACTTCATGTTTTCAGGTAGCCTTTATCTTGCTTTAGCAGCTTGGCTTATTCGATACCGGCCAGGTGGGCGGTATCTTGAGCAATCATTAACTCTTCGTTGGTGGGGATAACCATGGCCAGCGGAGTGCTGCCGGCTTGGCTGATGATGCCGCCTTCGCCGAATCGGGCGGCAAGGTTGGCTTTTTCATCTACGGTAAGGCCGAGGAAGCCCAGATAACCGATGGTTTTGCTGCGGATGGTGTCGGAGTTTTCGCCAATGCCGCCGGTAAACACCAACGCATCTAAGCCGCCTGCGGCCACGCTCATGGAGGCAACGTATTTGGCCAGGCGGTAGGCGAATACTTCCAGCGCGAGCTTGGCGCCTTCATGGCCTTTGCCGGCAGCTTCTTCGATTTCACGGCAGTCGTTGGAAAGCTCGGAAATGCCGAGCAGGCCGCTTTGTTTGTGCAGCAGGTCGGTGATTTGCTCGATATTCAGGCCGGCGTTGTTGTGCAGGAAGGGGAACACGTTGGCGTCAATATCGCCGCTGCGGGTGCCCATTACCAAGCCTTCAAGCGGGGTGAGGCCCATGCTGGTATCACGGCATTTGCCGCTATTGGAGGCGGCAATGGAAGCGCCGTTGCCGAGGTGGGCAATCACGAGGCGCAAACCTTCTTCACTGCGGCCGAGCAAGCGGGCGGCTTCGGCAGCCACAAAGCGGTAGCTGGTGCCGTGGGCGCCGTAGCGGCGCAGGCCGTATTTGCGGTAGAGCTCGCGCGGCACGGCGTAGGTGTAGGCGTGCTCGGGCATGGATTGGTGGAAAGCGGTGTCGAACACCACGGCGTGCGGCACGTGGCTGAAAATGCTCATGGCGGCGCGGATGCCGAGCAGGTGAGCAGGGTTGTGCAGCGGAGCGAGCATGATGCACTCTTCGATGCCTTTAATCACTTCATCGTCGATCAGGCAGGACTCTTTGAAGCGTTCGCCGCCATGCACCACGCGGTGGCCGACTGCACCGATGCGTTTGTCGAGTTTGCGTGCTTCGAGTTCGGCCATCAAGGCTTCTACGGCGCCGGTGTGGTTTGGCTTCTCGGCCAAGCTCACGGTGTGTTTTTCGCCGTTTACTTTGAAGATGATACGTGCATCGGGCAAATTGAGTTTCTCGGCTAGGCAGCTCAGCAAAACTTCGCCGTTGGTGCTGTCTAATACGGCGCCTTTAACGGAGGAGCTGCCGCAGTTTAATACCAGAATCAGTTTGTCAGACATGATGTCCCTTTATATATTTGTATTGTGGATTACATAAAACGGCGGCTGCCCGCCGGCTATTTATTTTTCTTGCGGATACAATGAACTTGCTAAGAAAATTGGCGGCTATTGTAACAAAACTGCTTTATCTTCTCTATGCCTACGGCTAATCTTAACGCAAGTAGGATAGGTAATAGGATGGAATACCAGATAAACGAATAACCGCAAACAGTATCAGCAAGCATCATGCTGTTATGAAGAACGAGATGCTTTAGCTATAAACAAAGGCTACCTGAAAATTTTCAGGTAGCCTTCATTACACTAAACGGCTGATGCTTATTTGTCGTCTTTCACTTCTTCAAATTCGGCATCCACCACATCGTCGCCTTTTTTCGGCTGCTCGCTGTCGGTAGACTGGCCGGCTTGGGCTTCCTGAGCCTGTTTCTGGGCATCGGCGTACAGCATTTCGCCTAGTTTCTGGCTGGCTTTGCCCAGCTCTTCGGCTTTGGCATCGATAGCGGCTTTGTCGTCGCCTTTCACGACTTCTTCGGCTTCTTTCAGCGCGGCTTCGATTTTTTCTTTCTCGGCTGCGTCGAGTTTGTCGCCGTAGTCGGCCAGTGATTTTTTCACAGAGTGAATCAAGGCTTCGGCCTGGTTGCGGCTCTGCACCAGTTCGTGCAATTTTTTATCTTCTTCGGCGTTGGCTTCGGCGTCTTTCACCATGCGTTCGATTTCTTCCTCGCTCAAGCCGGAAGAGCCTTGGATAGTGATGTTGGCGGCTTTGCCGGTGCCTTTGTCTTTGGCAGACACGTGCAGGATACCGTTGGCGTCGATGTCGAAGGTTACTTCAATCTGCGGCATGCCGCGCGGGGCGGGGGCAATGTCGCCGAGGTTGAATTGGCCGAGCGATTTGTTGGCGGAAGCGCGTTCGCGTTCGCCCTGCAACACGTGGATGGTTACGGCGCTCTGGTTGTCTTCGGCGGTGGAGAACACTTGCGAAGCCTTGGTGGGGATGGTGGTGTTTTTGTTGATGAGCTTGGTCATCACACCGCCCATGGTTTCGATGCCCAAAGACAACGGGGTAACATCGAGCAGCAATACATCGCTGCGGCCGCCGCCCAACACTTCGCCCTGAATGGCGGCACCCAAGGCTACGGCTTCGTCGGGGTTCACGTCTTTGCGCGGTTCTTTGCCGAAGAATTCTTTCACGGTTTCCTGAACTTTGGGCATACGACTCTGGCCACCCACCAAAATCACGTCGTCGATGTCGTTCACGCTCAGGCCGGCATCTTTGATGGCGGTACGGCAGGGCACGATAGAACGTTCGATCAGGTCTTCCACCAGGCTTTCAAACTTGGCGCGGGTAATCTTCATGGCCAAGTGTTTGGGGCCGGTGGCGTCCATGGTGATGTAGGGCAGGTTCACTTCGGTCTGCTGGCCGCTGGAAAGCTCGATTTTGGCTTTTTCGGCGGCTTCTTTCAGGCGCTGCAAGGCCATCACGTCGGTTTTCAGGTCGATGCCTTGGTCTTTTTTGAACTCGGAAATGATGTAGTCGATCAAGCGTTGGTCGAAGTCTTCACCGCCGAGGAAGGTGTCGCCGTTGGTAGAGAGCACTTCAAACTGTTTTTCGCCGTCCAAATCGGCAATTTCGATGATGGAAATATCGAAGGTGCCGCCGCCCAAGTCGTATACGGCGATTTTGCGGTCGCCTTTGGCGCCTTTGTCCATACCGAAAGCCAGTGCAGCTGCGGTGGGCTCGTTGATGATGCGTTTCACATCCAAACCGGCGATGCGGCCTGCGTCTTTAGTGGCTTGGCGTTGGCTGTCGTTGAAATAGGCAGGCACGGTAATCACTGCTTCGGTTACTTTTTCGCCCAAATAGGCTTCGGCGGCTTCTTTCATTTTGCGCAGCACTTCGGCGGAAATTTGCGGCGGAGAAAGCTCTTTGCCTTGTGCTTCCACCCAAGCGTCGCCGTTTTTGGCTTTCACGATTTTGAAAGGCATCAGGTCGATGTCTTTCTGCACTTCTTTATCTTCAAATTTGTGGCCGATCAGGCGTTTTACCGCGTAGATGGTATTTTTCGCGTTGGTAACGGCCTGGCGTTTGGCCGGTGCGCCCACAAGGATTTCCCCGCCGTCCAGATAAGCGATAACGGAGGGAGTGGTGCGTGCGCCTTCGGCGTTTTCGATTACTTTAGTCTGGCCGTTTTCGGAAATGGCCAGGCAGGAATTGGTGGTACCCAAATCGATACCGATAACTTTTGCCATAATAGATTGCTCCTTAGAGATTAGTAGAATTCAGACAGCGCCTTGCTGGCGCTTTAACTTGCCCAGTAAATGGGTTTGGCCGTTTTTTTTTCAAGGGAAAAGGCTATTTTCATTTTAATATATTGATTTTTATTAGATAAAATAGTTTCAGGTAGCCTTGAGCAACAAATTTCTGCCTAGCCTATTGAATTTCTGCCGCCAGCCCTAATAAAAACAAATGTTGTTTCCCGTATATACGCACCGACAAGGTGCACGCGAGCTATTTATAGATCAAAGCAATTCATATTATTTGAACTATAAATTATACAAATCGCCTGGCGGCGGCTAGAATGCCGCCCTGTCGATACACCGTATCTCGCAAATTCATCCGCATTATTTCTGACACCCTGATATAAGGAGCTCTATATGTCTATCAACATCAAATCCCGCGACCAATTGGTTGGTCAGCAAGTTCCGAACGTAACCTTCCACACCCGCGTGGCTGATTCTTGGAAAGATGTCACCACCGACGAATTGTTCAAAGGCAAAAAAGTAGTGGTATTCGCCCTGCCCGGCGCGTTTACCCCTACCTGCTCTTCCAGCCACCTGCCGCGCTACAACGAGCTGGCTTCTGCATTTAAAGAAAACGGCATCGACGACATCCTGTGCGTATCCGTAAACGACACCTTCGTAATGAACGCCTGGGCTGCCGACGAAGAAGCCCACAACATCACCATGATCCCGGACGGCAACTGCGAATTCACCCGCGGTATGGGCATGGAAGTGAACGAAGAAGCCATTGGCTTCGGCCCCCGCTCTTGGCGCTACTCTATGCTGGTGGACGACGGCAAAATCGTAGAAGCTTTCATCGAGCCGATCAAAGAAGGCGACCCCTTTGAAGTTTCCGATGCCGACACCATGCTGAAATTCGTGGCCCCGAACTGGAAACCGCAAGAATCCATCGCCATCTTCACCAAACCCGGCTGCCCCTTCTGCGCCAAAGCTAAAGCCGCTTTGCAGGAAAAAGGCCTGGCCTACGAAGAAATCGTGTTGGGCAAAGACGCCAGCATCGTTTCTGTACGCGCCATCACCGGTAAAGTAACCGCCCCGCAAGTGTTCATCGGCGGCAAATACATCGGCGGCAGCGAAGACCTAGACGCATACCTGGCCAAACACGCCTAATTTTCCAGCTATCCAGTTGCCAATACAGTAGATAGCTTTGCGAGCCGCCCGAATAGGGCGGCTCTTTTCCCAAGACCTTTCAGGCAGCCTGTTACACCGCAGCAGCCGATATTTTCAGGTAGCCTTTTGCCAGCCATACAGGCTACCTGAAAGGTCTTCCCACATAAGGAAAGTAGACATGAAACACCTCACCGCAGACGTCGTCGTTATCGGCGGCGGCACCGCCGGCATGGGCGCCTTCCGCAACGCCCGCCTCCACACCGAAAACGTTTATCTCATCGAAAGCCACGTTTTCGGCACCACCTGCGCCCGCGTCGGCTGCATGCCCTCCAAGCTCTTGATTGCCGCCGCAGAAGCCCGCCACCACGCCCTGCACACCGATCCCTTCGGCGTGCATCTGGACAAATCCAGCATCAGCGTAAACGGCGAAGAAGTGATGAATCGCGTCAAATCCGAGCGCGACCGCTTCGTCGGCTTCGTGCTGGAAGACGTAGAAGCCTGGCCGGCCGAGCGCCGCATCATGGGGCAGGCCAAATTCATCGACGAGCACACCGTGCAAATCGACGACCACACCCAAATCCGCGCCGAACGCATTGTAATCGCCACCGGCTCCCGCCCCATCGTGCTGCCGCAATGGCAGGCGCTGGGCGATCGCCTCGTCATCAACGACGACGTATTCTCATGGGACACCCTGCCCGAAAGCGTGGCCGTATTCGGCACCGGCGTAATCGGCCTCGAACTCGGACAAGCCCTGAGCCGCCTCGGCGTGCGCGTGGAAATGTTCGGCCTGGGCGGCCTCATCGGCGGCATTTCCGATCCCGTGGTGCTGGAAGACGCCAGAGCCATCTTCGGCCAAGAAATCCCGTTGCACCTCAACGCCCAAACCGAAACCCGGCTCAACGATAAAGGCCAAGTGGAAGTGGCATGGACGCAAGACGGCGAAAGCGGCGTATTCACCGCCGAATACCTGCTCGCCGCCATCGGCCGCCGCCCCAATGTGGACAACATCGGGCTGGAAAACCTCAATATCGAGAAAGATGCACGCGGCGTGCCCGTAGCCAACCCGCGCACCATGCAAACCAGCATCCCGCACATCTTCATTGCCGGCGACGCCTCCAACCAGCTGCCCCTGCTACACGAAGCTTCCGACCAAGGCAAAATCGCCGGTGAAAACGCCGGCCGCTACCCCGATGTACGGGACGGCCTGCGCCGCAGCATGATCGGCGTGGTGTTCTCCAACCCGCAAATCATCAGCGTGGGCGCGCGCTTTGCCCAGCTGGAAAAAGAATATGGCAGTAAGCTCGTAGCCGGCCAAGTATCCTTCCGCAACCAAGGCCGCAGCCGCGTGATGCTGGTAAACCAAGGCAGCCTGCGTGTGTATGCCGACCGCGAAACCGGCCGCTTCCTCGGCGCCGAAGGCATCGGCCCCGCGCTGGAACATATCGCCCACCTCCTCGCCTGGGCGCACCAGCAGCACATGACCGTGCCGCAAATGCTCGACATGCCCTTCTATCATCCCGTAATCGAAGAAGGCCTGCGCACCGCCCTGCGCGACGTAGCCGCCAAACTGGCCTAAAGGCTACCTGAAAGCGCTGTCTTGGCGCAGCCAAGGCTGAGCCTCATCTAAGCTATGGCGTTAATAAAGCGCAGCGGCAACGAAGTGAGAAACAAAACGGCAAACGGATTGATTCCGTTTGCCGTTTTTGTATTTGCTTGTGGCGGGCATAAAAAAGTGTATGTTGCTTGAAGATAGTTTCAGGTAGCCTTTTTATACCAAGGCAGCAAACTAAATGCCTACCACGGCTGTTCCTGTACCACTTCTTGCAAGCCTTGGCGCACGCTGGCGCCTACGCCTTTGCTGAACAGGCGGCTGATGTCGTCGGCGGGGGTGTAGTCCACCAGCTCGGGGGCTTTGATGATGTCGCGCGATACGCTGTAGATATCGCCCAGGCCGTCAATGAGGCCGGTTTTGAGCGCTTCGTTGCCGGTGTACACGCGGCCGCTGAACAGGTCGGGATTATCCGCTTCGTTCAAGCGTTTGCCGCGCCCGTCGCGCACGGCTTTGATGAACTGCTGATGGATGTCGTCCAGCATGCCTTGCCAGATAGCGGTTTGCTCGGGGGTTTCCGGGCTGAAGGGGTCGCCCATGCCTTTGTTGCTGCCGGCGGTGCGCTGGCGGCGTTGGATGCCCATATTGTGCATCAGGCCGGTGAGGTCGAAGCTGCTGCCGACCACGCCGATGCTGCCGACGATGCTGGATTGGTCGGCATAGATTTTATCGGCAGCGGCGGCGATGTAGTAGCAGCCGGAGGCGCACATATCTTCGGCTACCACATACACAGGGATGCCGGGGTGCTCGGCGCGCAGGCGGCGGATTTCGCGGTAGGCCACGCCGGATACCACGGGCGAGCCGCCGGGGCTGTTGGCGCGGATAATGATGCCGCGCACCTGTTTGTTTTTATAGGCAGCTTCCAGGCCTTGGCGCAGTTTGCCGGCCTGGTTTTCGCCGGCGGTAATCGCGCCTTCTAAGCGGATTACGGCGGTATGCGGCCCGGCAGCGGCGGGATTAAGGCTGCCTATATTGCCGAAAATGGCAAACAGATAGAGGGCCAGAAAGGCGATGAGCAACAGGCGGAAAATGAGCTTCCAAATACGGGCTCGGCGCTGCTCGCGGTAGGCTTCGAGCAGGAGTTTTTCCAGCGTGTCGCGCTCCCAGTTGCCGCTGTTTGGCTCGCTATTGCGGTGGATGATGTGTTTCATGGCTGGTAACTTTCTTAGAGTGATGTAGATCCCGGAGGGCTACCTGAAAGCATTCGCTTCAACAAAGCTAAAATGGTATGCACCTGATTCCGGCGGGGAAGAACAATTATTGTAACACGCGAGGGCAACAGCAGTTTCAGGTAGCCTTGGGCAAGCTGCAAGCGGAATGGAGGTATTCATTCATATTCGCTGCCCACTGTTGCCTACAGGCTACCCGAAAAGGCAGAAATGAAGCAAAACAAGCAGATATTGATTGTTTATATTACAATCCGCCCTCTTATAAATTTAAATGGACACACGCCATGCGCCACCGCAAACTAGGCCGGCAGCTCGCCACCTTCCGCCACACCCTCACTTGGACCTTCCTCGCCACCATTATCTTCCTGCTCCTGATGTTTATCTTGAATGCGGGCATAGGCAAAGACATCCGCGCCTCAGGCGACCCTGCCAATGCTGTGGGCTGGTTTAACATATTGTTCATCGCTTGGTACGGCATTTATGTAGTGGGGCAGTTCAGATCGCGCCTCACGCTGTACGAACATGGCTTTATCCTGCAAACCCTGTTTAAAGAACACGTTGTGGTGTATCGGGAAATTCGCGGCATTCAATCTAAATTCTCGCAAATCGAATCACCCGGCTCGTTTATGCACGCCCGCATCGATACGCCGCAAAGCCGCGTGCTGCTGAAAAACAACTGGAAGCCACGTAGAGATTTCTACAATTTCATCGCGCAATTCCTGTTTCAGGATGATGAAGACGACGTCATCTTCCACTAAGCGGATTAAGAAGAAAAAGGCTACCTGAAAATTTCAGGTAGCCTTTTATTCATCTGATCACAACAAACTATTTTCCAGCCTGCTTCTCAGCTTGCAGCTGGGCTTTGCGCTCTTCCAGCCAGTGCTCCAGATAATGGATGCTCACGCCGCCTTTGGCGAAGCCGGGGTCGCGGAACAGGTCGTCGTGCAGCGGGGCATTGGTTTTGATGCCGCTCACGGTGAGCTCGGAGAGGGCAACGCGCATTTTGGCGATGGCCTGCTCGCGATCGTTGCCATACACGCAGATTTTGCCGATGAGGCTGTCGTAGTTCGGCGGGATGCGGTAACCCTGGTAGATGTGGCTGTCCACGCGCACGCCGAAGCCGCCGGGCAGATGGCAGCTGGTGATGCAGCCCGGGCTGGGGATGAAGCTGTAGGGGTCTTCGGCGTTGATGCGGCATTCGAAGGCATGGCCTTGGATCACCACGTCTTTTTGCTTGTATTGCAGCGGCAGCCCGGCGGCGATGCGCAGCTGTTCCTGCACGATGTCGATGCCGGTAATCAGCTCGGTTACGGGGTGTTCCACCTGCACGCGGGTGTTCATTTCGATGAAGAAAAATTCACCGTCTTCATACAGAAATTCAAATGTGCCGGCGCCACGGTAGCCGATGCGTTTGCAGGCGGCCACGCAGGCTTTGCCGATTTTCTCGCGCTCTTTGGCGGTGATGCCGGGTGCGGGTGCTTCTTCGATTACTTTTTGGTGGCGGCGCTGCATGGAGCAGTCGCGCTCGCCCAGATAAATGGCGTTGCCGTGCTCGTCGGCCAGCACCTGCACTTCCACATGGCGCGGGCGTTGAAGGAAGCGTTCCATATACACCATCGGATTGCCGAAGGCGGCTTCGGCTTCGGCCTTGGTCATTTCCACGGCCTTAATCAGGTCTTCGCGTTTTTCCACCACGCGCATGCCGCGCCCGCCGCCGCCGCCGGAAGCTTTGATGATCACGGGGTAGCCCACGCGTTCGGCGGTTTTCAGGATTTCGTCGGGATCGTCGGGAAGTGCGCCGTCCGAGCCGGGCACGCAGGGCACGCCGGATTCGAGCATGGCTTTTTTGGCAGACACTTTATCGCCCATCAGGCGGATGGTGTCGGCACGCGGGCCGATGAAGATGAAGCCGGATTCCTCCACCTGCTCGGCAAAGCGGTCGTTTTCGGCCAGGAAACCGTAGCCGGGATGGATGGCATCGGCGCCGGTTACTTCGGCGGCGGCGATGATGGAGGGAATGTGCAGATAGCTCTGCGCAGAGGGGGCGGGGCCGATGCAGACGGATTCGTCGGCCAGCTTAACGTGCAGGCTGTCGTTGTCGGCAGTGGAATGCACGGCCACGGTGGCGATGCCCATTTCGCGGCAGGCGCGCAATACGCGCAGGGCGATTTCGCCACGGTTGGCGATGAGGACTTTTTTCAGCATAATCTTTGCCTTATGGTTTTCAGGTAGCCTCTATGCCGCAGCAGGAGGCTACCTGAAAAATTATTCGATGATAAACAGCGGCTCGCCAAACTCTACCGGCTGGCCGTTTTCCACCAGAATTTCTTTCACCACGCCGCTGCGTTCGGCTTCGATTTCGTTCATCAGCTTCATGGCTTCGATGATGCACAAGGTGTCGCCGGCGTTCACGCTCTGGCCCACTTCCACAAACACCGGCGCGTTCGGGCCGGGGGCACGGTAGAAAGTGCCTACCATAGGAGAGGTTTGCGCTTTGCTCAAATCACGGGCGGGGGCGGCAGGCGCGCCTGCGGCTGCAACGGGTGCGGCAGCGGCCGCGGCGGGAGCCGGAGCGGCAGCCACGGCAGGCGCAGCGGCATACACGGGCTGCGGCGCGGCCAGCGAGCGGGTGATGCGCACTTTTTCTTCACCTTCGGTTACTTCAATCTCAGCAATGCCGGATTCTTCCACCAAGTCGATGAGTTTTTTGAGTTTGCGTAAATCCATAATTAGAGGTCCTTTTAAGGGATTCGGAGCCGGGCTTTAGCCGGCCTGTTTTTGTTGCAAGTATTCAATGGCGAAATCCAGCGCGGCGGAGTAGCCGTGTGCACCCAGCCCGCAAATCACGCCCTGCGCCAAATCAGAAAAATAGGAATGGCGGCGGAAGAGCTCGCGGGCGTGCACGTTGGAGAGGTGGACTTCGATAAAGGGTTTGCCGGCGGCAGCAAGCGCATCGCGCAGGGCGACGCTGGTGTGGGTGTAGGCTGCCGGGTTGATGATGATAAAGGCGGTATGGTCGGCCATGGCCGCCTGGGCACGCTCAATCAGCACGGCTTCGGCATTGCTCTGGACGGCTTCAAAGGCAAAACCGGCAGCTTCGGCGCACGCCTGCAGGCCGGCATTGATGTCGGCAAGGGTGGTGCGGCCGTAGATTTCCGGTTCGCGCTGCCCCAAAAGATTGAGGTTGGGGCCGTGCATAACGAGGATGGCGGGTTTCATGCTGGAGGTCGGTTTAAATTCGGTTGAAATGAATATTTGCGCATTAAAACGCGGTTTGCCACTGGCGGGCAAGATGCTCATTTTCGGCGATAGTGGGGGAAATGTCCAGTTTTTGTATTTATCTGTATGGAAACGGCAGAGTTTGTTAAGCGGCAGCTTCGGCCGTATTTAAAGCAGTAAAGGCTACCTGAAACGCAGCGCAGCCAAGTTCTGCGAAGCCAAACTTTCAGGTAGCCTTCTTAGCCTGTTTTTAATCAGGCCTTATTTTTTGTCGTGCTGTTTCAGGATTTGATAGAGCTGGTCTTTCAAATGCAGCTTCTGTTTTTTCAGCACTTCCACTTCGTCCAAATTGCCGGTAACCGGATTTTTGACCATATTGGCGATTTTTTCGTCCAGCTCATTGTGTTCGTCAAACAGGCGGGCAAAGCGTTTGTCAGATTGTTTGAGCTGGCTGATGAGGTCGCGATATTCTGGGAACATTATTTTCTCGCTTTCGAGTGGGTAAGGGTTGAACAAACTTTTTATCTTGGTTCTACTTTATCATAGCCGGCGGGAAAAATCGAACGGCTCCCGCTTTTATTCGCTTTATAATGAACCCCTCCAAATTATTGCATTGCCGACATGCCCGAAATCGAAAGCCACCCCTTCCCCGCCCTGCTGCCGCCCGAAGCCACCGTGATGATGATGGGCACCTTCCCGCCCAAGGCGGAAAAGCACGCCATGCTGTTTCACTATCCCAATTTCATCAACGATATGTGGCGCGTGTACGGGCTCGTGTTCTTCAACGATACCGCGCACTTCCAAAAAATAGGCGAAAAAGCATTTGACGCGGAAAAAATCAAAGCCTTCCTGCACGAGCGCGGCATCGCCTCCTGCCCCACCGTGCTCAAAGCCGTGCGCGAGCAAGATAATGCTTCCGACAAATTCCTGCGCGTGGTGGAAACCGTAGATTTGCCTGCCGTACTCGCCCGGCTGCCGCGCTGTCGCCATATATGCACCACCGGCGGCAAGGCCACCGAAGTGCTGCTCTCCCTGCTGCCCGATGCGCCGAAAATGCCGAAAACCGGCGAAACGCTGCCCTTCACTTTGGTCAATCGGCATCTCACCCTCACCCGCCTGCCTTCCACCTCACGGGCGTATCCGCTGAGTTTGCAGAAAAAAGCAGCGGCATATCGGGCGTTTTTCGAGATGGCAGGATTGGTATAGTTTTCAGGTAGCCTTTCAAGGCGGCTTGAGGCTACCTGAAAATTTGAAAGATTCGGCACTTCAAATAGCTGCGTACAACCCCGCCCCTCTAAAACGTGCCGCAGAAAACCATATCGTGAAATTCCTCATTCACTATATTGCTACAAGGCGGCCAGACGCAGGCAGCATGAACAATACAGCTAGGCGCACCACGCCATAGCAGCAGATTAGGAATTCCACTATAATCCGCCCCCTTGAGTCGGGGTGCTGCCTTGTGCGGCTGAGAACATACCCGTTGCACCTGAACCGGTTAATGCCGGCGGAGGGAACTCGTGGCCGGTTTGGGCGGGATGCTGCCCGGTTTGATTGGCTGCAGGCGGCAGAGCGGATTCTGCCGCGGCAACGTGATGATGCGCTCCGATTGATCGGGGCGTTTTTTGTTGCCTGCCGTCCTGAGCATGGCATGCAATATTTGCCCGTAAGTAACTGTGTTTTCGCAGTAAATATTTTTCAGGTAGCCTTCCGCTGGCGGCGGGCTGTTGCAAGAGGATTAAACCATGCGTTTCCGTATTTGGCAGGCAAACGGCCTGCCGCACCCTTATGTGATGCTGTTTTTGGCACCGGCGTTTTGGGCCACGAGCAATGTGGCGGGCAAGCTGGGCAAAGCTTGGCTTTCGCCTTATGAGTTTACGTTTTGGCGCTGGGTGCTGGCGGCCTTGCTGCTTTCGTGGCTGTTCCGTGCGCGGATTCGGGCGGATCTGCCTGTGCTCAAGCTTCGTGCGTTGTGGCTGTTGCTGGTGGGCGGCAGCGGGTTTGCGCTGTTTAATATTGTGCTCTACAGCGCGTTTGCACGCGGGGCGGCGGTGGTGAATGTGTCGATTATCACGGCGCTGATTCCGGTGATGGTGTTGCTCGCGGAGGTGCTGTTTTGGCGCACGCGGGCGCATTGGCTGCAATGGCTGGGGGTGGGGCTGTCGTTTGCGGGCGTGGTATGGGTGGTGGGCCGGGGCAATCCGGCCGCGCTGCTGGAAACAGGTTTGTCGCAAGGGGATGCGCTGGCGTTGGTAACTTCCTTGATTTATGCGGGCTATTCGCTGGCGCTGCGCGCTGCGCCGAAGGTGCATTGGGCAAGCCTGCTGTGGGCTATGTGTGTGGCGGCGGTGGTGGTGAGTGCACCGTTTTATGTGTGGGAAGGGGTGGAGAAAGGCTTTCGAATGCCGCCGTGGCAGGCTTGGCTGCTGCTGATTTATGTTGCTGTGTTTATTGCGATTTTGTCCAAGCTGTTTTATATGGAAAGCGTGATTGCGATTGGCGCGGGGCGGGCGGCGCTCACGATGAACCTGCTGCCGGTGTTCGGCGCGCTGGTGGGCGCGGCGGCCTTTCCAGACGAGCGCTTGGGCGGCTATGTGCTCACGGCCTTAATCTTGGTGGCGGCGGGAATTGCGGCTTCGGAATGGGGCGCGGCGAGAAAACGGGCTTTGGAAAGCGCGGAATAAGCGGTTAGAATGGAGTCCTTGATATTCATGAAGGCTACCTGAAACGGGTTTGGCATTTTCAGGTAGCCTTTCTACCCCATTACTAAAGGACGAACCATGCAAAACTACCAAGCCCCAGACGAGAAGGGCTTTTTCGGCGAACACGGCGGCCTGTATGTGGCCGAAACCCTGATTCCCGCCTTGCAAGAGCTGGCGGATGCCTATAAAGCAGCGAAAAACGACCCGTCGTTTTGGGAAGAGTTCCACCACGATTTGAAGCATTATGTCGGCCGCCCCAGTCCCGTTTACCATGCCGCGCGATTGTCCGAGCATTTGGGCGGCGCGCAAATCTGGTTGAAGCGCGAAGATTTGAACCACACCGGCGCGCACAAGGTAAACAACACCATCGGTCAGGCATTGCTTGCCCGCCGCATGGGCAAAAAACGCGTCATCGCCGAAACCGGCGCGGGTCAGCACGGCGTGGCTTCCGCCACCATTGCCGCCCGCTTCGGCATGACTTGCGACGTGTACATGGGCGCGAACGACATCCAGCGTCAAATGCCCAACGTGTTCCGTATGAAATTGTTGGGCGCAAACGTGGTCAGCGTCGACAGCGGCAGCCGCACGCTGAAAGACGCGATGAATGAAGCCATGCGCGAATGGGTCGCCCGCGTGGACGACACGTTCTACATCATCGGCACCGCCGCCGGCCCAGCGCCGTATCCCGAAATGGTGCGCGATTTCCAATGCGTCATCGGCAACGAAGCCAAAGCGCAGATGCAGGAAGCCATCGGCAGACAGCCTGACGTCGCCGTTGCCTGCGTCGGCGGCGGCTCGAACGCCATCGGCCTGTTCCACCCGTATATCGGCGAAGAAAACGTGCGCCTCGTCGGAGTGGAAGCCGGCGGTTTGGGCGTGGATACCCCCGACCACGCTGCGCCGATTACCAGCAAAGCCCCCATCGGCGTATTGCACGGCTTCCGCAGCTACCTGATGCAGGACGAAAACGGTCAAGTCTTAGGTACGCACTCCGTTTCCGCAGGCTTGGATTACCCCGGCATCGGCCCGGAACACAGCCACTTGAACGACATCAAACGCGTTGAATACACCGTCGCCAAAGACGACGAAACACTCGAAGCCTTTGATTTGCTGTGCCGCTTTGAAGGCATCATCCCCGCGCTCGAATCCAGCCACGCCCTCGCATGGGCAGTCGCCAACGCGCCGAAAATGGGCAAAGACCAAGTGATTCTGGTGAACCTGTCCGGCCGCGGCGATAAAGACATCAATACCGTGGCGAAGCTGAAAGGGATTGAGTTGTAAGGTTTCAGGTAGCCTTTGAGGCTACCTGAAATTTTACCTGCATCATCATGCTAGATATTCACCGCCTCCCCACCTCTCTGCTCAAAGCTTGGGACAAAGTGCAAGCCGAACGCGGGCGCGAACAATTCCGCGACAGCGTAAAACGCCAATGGCTGGAACAATTATTTAAAGCCGAACTCAAAACGCGCGGCTTTCAGACGGCCTCCGGTGGTTTTATTTATTGGGTTAAAGACGGCTACATTTTCAGCGTTGTCCAGGTTTATTTGGTGGCCGTGTTTGACGGCAAACCCATCAGTGAGCGTGTATCCATCCGCATAGAAGCCAAACCGGATTGTCTGGATTCGTTGTTTTTCAAACTGTTCGGCGAAGAAGAGATGATAAAAAGCTTCAGCCGCCGGCTCAATGGCGAACCGTCACTGTGCTTAACGGGGATACAAGACGAGTGGCGCATACAAGAACCCGACTTCGCCCACTTTACGCTTGAACAAATGCTGGATTGGGTACGGCAGCCTGCCGGGCAAATAGAAGCCGACATTGCCCGCTTTACGCAGCAAGTGCCCGACTTAGAGAGCTTCTGCCGCTTCATGCAGAGCCGCCCGTTAGCAAGCGGCATGGAAAACGAACTTTATGCGCTGGTATTGTTCCGCCTGCAACGATACGGCGAACTGCGCTTTTTCCTGGCCGGCCGCCCCGATTTCTATCAATTCGCCAACGGCACCAACCTGTTTGCCGCTTTGCAGCAAATGTTGGATGAGCAACCGTAGCCCAACACGGCCAATCCGGCATTTTCCTACTCAAATCGCTCGGTTCAACCCATTTGCTTCCGGCCATAAAAAAGGCTACCTGAAATTTCAGCTTCGCAGCAACGCGCAGAGCTCATTTTAACTGCGTTGAAGCTTATGCTTTCAGGTAGCCTTTTCGTATCTTCTGCCAAACGCTCTAGCGCGGATGACGCATGATGATGCGCAGGATGCTTTCGTCTAATTCTTCATCCGGCTTATCCAAGCCCACCGGCTTCACTTGGCCGTTGAAATGGCCATAGCTGCCCAAGAGCGGCTGATCGAAATAGCAGCCGTTTTTGGTGATGTCGCAAGGCAGGGCGCAAACGCTGTGTTTAAACAGATCGCATTGCGTGCCGCCGCTGCTGCGGCAGTTTTGGATAGCGGCATAGTCGGCATGCTGGGCATCTAGGCTAACAGCAGGAAAATGGGTGAGCCGGCCGTTTTTCTGCCCCACCGACATACCGAAACACATATTGCTAAACCGCTGCCACACGCCGCATTGATTGCCGGAAGCGCGTTGGCATTGGCGCAGCGCATCGGCTTTGGCGGCTTCTTCGGTGGGGTGGGCGGCGGATGGGTAGATGACTTCGGCGTTGTTTTCATTCATGGCAATGGCGCGCCACACGCGGGGCTTGGCCGGCGTGTTGGCTTGATTGGCTGCGCCACGGGTGGTTCTCGCCCTATCAGCGGCCTGCGGTCTGTTTTGCGGCTTGAGCTCTTCGCGGTATTCTTCACAGCCGTATTCTTTATCGGCATTGCCAAAAGCGGTATCGCGCACTGAAAGGATGGTGCCGTCTGGCTTAGTTACCACGATGCGGTATTCGTAGTCGTTGTAATGGCGGTAGTTTTGGTAATAATGCACATTGCCGGATTGGCCTACATAGGCCTGACGGATTTCGTAGAGATCAATACGCCAGGCATAGAGGTTGCGCACTTCATTATTTTTCACGCAGTTGCGGCGCACGATATCGGGCATGCGATGGGCGCGTTCGGCAACAAAATCGCTGATGTCTTTGCCGCGCCAGCGCAGGGTGTCGGTCGGGCGGATGGTGGTGGCGCAGCCGGCCAGCAATAAAACAGCCGCCCAAGGCAGCAACCGTTTCAGGGAAAAAGGTTGGGGGAACACAATACTCTCCGTTTAAAATTGAATGTTGGCACACTAAACCATGCGGCGCGCATGATACGGCAAGGCAGGCCGAAACCATAGCAAAAATTAAATAAATTTGCCGACAATTAAAACTTGCACCAAGCGGCATAAGGCTACCTGAAACGGATTTGCAGAAACCATCCCAACTTTCAGGTAGCCTCATTTGGCCGGGCAAGCAGGCATTCCGCCAGATCGAAACATATAGCGGATTCACTTTAAACCCATACGGCGTTGCCGCCTCGCTTTGTTTGAATTTCATCCACTATAATGTTATCCGCTATATAATCCCGCCCGTTTAATCACATTTCAGGAGAATCCCATGTCTACTTCACGCTTGCTTGCTGCTGCCGTATCCGCCGCCCTGCTGCTGGGCGGCTGCGCCAACAGCTCCGCCCTGCAATACACCACTTCCCAAGCGCAAAATACCGCCCGGGTATATTACGGCGAAGTGCTGTCAGTAACGCCCACCACCATCCGCGGCGAAGACAACGCGCTGCTTACCACCGCCGGCTCGCTGCTCGGCGGCATCGGCGGCAGCAATTTCGGCAAAGGCCGGGGCGAGGCAGTGAGCGCGATTTTGGGCGCGGTGGTGGGCGGTTTGGGTACCCAGTCGCTCACCCGCGGGCTCGACAGCCAACGCGGCTATGAAATCGTAGTTCAGCTCGAAGGCTCGCGCGATGCGATTTCCGTGGTGCAGAAAGACGACATCCAATTCCAGCCCGGCCAGCGCGTACGCGTGCTGCAAGGTGCCAACGGCGTCACCCGCGTGCTGCCGGCGGGGCAATATTCAACTTACTGAGGCTGTTTGGCCGGTGTGGCTGCGCCGGCCGGCTGCATCATTGGCAATAAAAAGGCTACCTGAAACTTTCAGGTAGCCTTTCGTTTGGGCAGATGCCTTATTTCTGGTTGGCTTCCAGCGCTTGCTGCAAATCCTCTTTCGGCATATAGCCGGGCACTATTTTACCGTTGGGGAACACCATGGTGGGGGTGCCGTTGAAGCCGTAGCGGTTGCCCAGCGCCATGGTTTCTTTCACCGGGTTTTCACAGCCGGCAGATTCGGGCGGCACGGTGCCTTTGCGCATCCACTCGGTCCAGGCGGCAGTGCGGTTCGGGCTGCACCAAATGCGCACGGCTTTGGCTTCGGCGGATGGGTGCAGGTTGGGGATGGGCATCATGAAGTTGTAGATGGTGATGTCGGTCATCTGCTCGAATTCTTTTTCCAAACGGCGGCAGAAGGGACAATCGGGGTCGGAGAACACGGCCACTTTCAGTCTGCCGTTGCCGCGCACTTCTTTAATCGCGGAATCGAGCGGCAGGGTGGAGAAATCGATGCGGTTGAGCTCTTCGCGGCGGGTTTCGGAAAGGTTGCTGCGTTTGTTCACATCAATCAAATCGCCGGTAAACATATGGTTGCCGTCGGCAGTCATGTACACCAGCTGGTTGCCGGAAAGGAACACTTCATACAGGCCGCTGACGGGAGCGGGGGTAACGCTCAACACTTCCAGGCCTTGGTCGCCGTAGGTTTGGGTGAGCTTATTGCGGATAACGGCTTCAGGGCTGCCGGCGGGCGCGGAGGCGGCCGAAGCGGCAGCCCCGGAGGCGTTTTGCTGCGCGGCGGGCTGGGCGTTGCAGGCGGCCAGAGGCAGCAACGCGGCCAGCAAAATGGCGGAGAGGGTGTGGTGCTTCATTCGTTTGTTCTCATTAGGTGGTTGTTAAAACAGGGGCGCATTATACCGAAATCCGGGCGGGCGGGCTTTTGTGGCATGTAAATGTAATTTATTGCCCGGATTGGCTTTCAGGTAGCCTTTGAAAGGCTACCTGAAAGTTGTTTGGGCGGCAGCAATGTATTTTTCAGCCTAACAGCCCAGGCCAACGCGCCAGCACGCGCTCTACGGCATCGGGTTGTCGCAGCAACTCACCCTGCCATTGCTCGGCAGCCTGTCGCCATGGAGGCAGCTGTTGCAGCAGCTGCCGCCAGCTTTCGGCACGGGCGGCGGGCGTGAGCGTGGCGGCGTGGTTCAGGTCGTCGGAAAGGGCTTGGTGAGCGGCGGGCAGCGGGGCGGACGCGGCGGCTTTATGCCAGAAGGCGTGCAGCTTGGGCAGGTGTGCTTGCTCGGCTTGCGGATAGATGTGCCACAGCAGGGGTTTGCCGGCGAGCTGGGCGCGCACGAAGCTGTCTTCGCCGCGCACGATGGCCATATCGGCCAGCCACAGCACGGCGTCAAATTCGGCCTGCGGCACAAAGCCGATGCAGATCAGCCGCACCGCGCCGGCCTGCCACACGCTGCCGGGCTCGCGCAGGGCATGTTCGGGAAGCGCGCCGGCTTGGCGCAGGCTGTGGATAATTTGCCGGTCGGCCAACCATACGTCTAAGGCTTCGCCTGCCGCTTGCCAGGCGGCGAGCCAATCGGCCCATTGTGCGCCGGCATAGCCGAAGCAGAAACATTGCACGGCGCGGCGCGGGGTTTCAGGTAGCCCCAAGCGGCGGCGCAAGGCGGCTTGGGCGGCGGGGTTGGCGAGAAAGGCCTGCTGTTTTTTCAGGTAGCCTGTTTCGCGCAGGAGGCCGCCGCTGGTTTCGCTAAAACCCATCAGCCAGAAATATTTTTCCGTGCCGTCGGCTTGCAGTGAAGGCTTGCCGTGCATGGCTTCCGCCCAAGGCTCGGCGCTGAGGTATTCCCAATTGAGCCACAGCGGGCGGTGTGTACGGACGGCGGCCAGCGCGGCGGGGGGCAAATCGCAGCCGAAGGTTTCAATTACCAAGGCGGGCGCAACTGCGGCCAATTCGGCCGCGATGCTTTCGACCGCATCGCCCTGCCAATGGTGCGCCCGAATCGCAGCAGGCGGCGGGGCATCGCCGAGCAGTTTGGCCAGCGCGGCGGGATGGTCGTGCCAAAGGGCTACCTGAAAACCGGCTTCGTTCAACCGGCGTGCCAGCCGCAAGGAAACGCCGATGTCGCCGTAGTTGTCGATCACGCGGCAAAATAACCAGGCGGTGGGCGGAGTGTCGGTATGTTTGGGTGGAAAAAACGGGTTGGATGGCACGATAAATCTTTCGCTGGGCAAATCTTCAGACAGGACGGTAATTTACGTTAGCTACGCGCTCTGTCAAGCGTTTTGGCGGAAACTTTTTTGGTTTTCCCACAAGGGGTAAGGAAGCCGCTTTCGGATTGGCATAAAGGCTCAAATCTGCCGCTTGACAAGATTCGCTTTCATTTAAAATATTGATATTTATATACTTTTAAAAAATTGGCCATTTTTTACGCAACCTAAGCCAAGGCCTGATTTATCAGGAAATCTTACGCTTCCCACAGGGTTTTCCACAAAGTTTTCCACAGCTTTTGTGGGTAAGGGATAAAGCTGCAATAGCCGCGTTTTTTTGGCAGATTATTGCCTGCGGCAGATGGGCGGACAGCTCGGAGGCGATGCTGTTCCCGCATGAGCAGCCGACCAAGTTTCAGGTAGCCCTCCGCATTGCTGCACCACCCAATGACGACGGCAAAAATGGCCTGTTGGGCAGGGAAAAGCGTTTCCAAGCTTGCGGGAGCTGGAGGCTACCTGAAAATGCCGCCTCAATGGTAATCATCATTTTTAGCTTGGCTAGAAACTGCATCCAGGCCGACGCTTTCAGGTAGCCTTTTGCCGCGCCGCCGTTTCGGCTACCATAGCCGCCGTTTTATTGGTTTAAAGAAGCAATCATGACTTTCCAACAATGGCTCGATACCTGCCGACTGCCCCGCCTGGAAGCGCGGCTGCTGGTGGAAGCCGTGTGCCGCATCACTCATGTGCGGCTCATCAGCCGCAGCGGCGACGAATTGCCGCAGCCGCAACGTGCCGTACTCGACATGCTGGCCGCGCGCCGCCGCCGTGGTGAGCCGATGGCTTATTTGCTCGGCAGCCGAGAGTTTTACGGCAGAAGCTTCCGCGTGTCGCCCGCGGTGCTGATTCCGCGCCCCGAAACCGAGCTTTTGGTGGAAGCTGCGCTTGCACGCCTGCCCCCGGGCGGGCGGCTATGGGATTTGGGTTGTGGCAGCGGCATTATCGGCCTTACCGTGGCGCTGGAGCGTCCCGATGCCGCCGTGCGCGCTTCCGACATCAGCCCCGATGCGCTGGCCGTGGCGCAAGCCAATGCCGCCGCGCTGGGCGCAAGCATCGAATGGGCGCAAGGCTCATGGTTTGCGGCTCTGCCCGCGGCAGAAGGCCTGTTTGACATCATCGCCAGCAATCCGCCCTACATCGAAGCCGGAGACGGGCATTTGCAGCAAGGCGACCTGCGCTTCGAGCCCGCCGCCGCGCTCACCGATTTTGCCGACGGCCTCAGCCATATCCGCACCCTCGCCGCCCAAGCCCAAGGCTACCTGAAACCCGGCGGCTGGCTATTGCTGGAACACGGCTGGAACCAAGGCGAGGCCGTGCGCGGCATGTTGGCCGAACACGGCTGGCAGCAGGAGGAAACCCTGCGCGACTTGGCCGGGCTGGATAGGGTGAGTATCGGGCGGAAGGCGGTATAGTCAACACCTTTACTGCCTTGGCTTGCCCGTGGCATGAGCAGTGTTCCGCCATACACGGCGATAAGCGGCTTTATTTTGTCGGCACACTCAAAAGGCTACCTGAAAACCGGTTTGCAGTTTTCAGGTAGCCTTTGTTTCGCCCGATGGATTAGTTCGGGATATATTGCAGCGGGTCTACCGGCTGGCCGTTTTTGCGCAGCTCGAAGTGCAGCTGCACGCGCTGGCTGTCGCTGTTGCCCATGGTGGCAATGCTTTGGCCGCGCCGCACGGTTTGGCCTTCGCGCACGAGCAGGCGCTGGTTGTGGCCGTAGGCGGTGAGGTAGGTTTGGTTGTGCTGCACGATGATGAGGTTGCCGTAGCCGCGCAGGCCGGAACCGCTGTACACCACTTTGCCGTCGGCAGCGGCCACGACGGGCTGGCCGGCGGTGCCGCCGATGTTGATGCCTTTTTCACTGCCGCCGAAGCGGGTGAGGATGTTGCCGGCGGTGGGGCGCTGCCAGGTGATGCCGGCGGCGCTGCGGGTGCTGCCGGATACGGAAGGCGTGGCGGCTGGAGTGGCAGCGGTGTTAGCCGACGGGGCGGGAGTGGGCGCCGGCGCAGGGGTGGTGCGCGGCGGGGTTTGCGCGGTGGCGGGCGGGGTGTAGCCGGCGGGCTTCACGCGCAATACTTGGCCGACGCTGATGTTGTTGTCGGACAGATTGTTCCAAGCGCGCAGATTGTCTTGGCTGATGCGGTAGCGCAGGGCGATGTTATACACGGTGTCGCCGCGCACCACGGTGTGCTGGGCGGCGTTCACGTCCACCGGGGCATAAGACGGGGTGTAGCCGCTGCCGCCGGCAGGAGCGGCGCTGGCTGCGGGCGGGGTATAGGGAGCGGGCGCAGCAGCCGGCGGGGTGTAGGGGGTGGTATTAGCGGCTTGGGTGGCGGCAGGCGGGCTGTAGGGCTGCGCGCCGTAGGGATTGTTGTCGGCCGCGGCGGTGTTGCCGCCGTAGCCGGCACCGTTGCCAGACACCACCGGGGCGGGGGGCTGGGTGAGGGCGCAAGCGCCGAGGAAAATGGTGAGGATGAGGGGAAGAGTGCGGAAGGTAAACAATTGATTCATGGGGATGCGGGCTTTCTGTGCACGGGAACAGCGCAATCATAAGCAATCCGTGCGGTTTCATGCAAGGTTGGGCGGCGTTTATCGCGGTTAAGTTCCGTTAATCAGCGGTACAAAGCGGGCTTCGTGCACGCAGGTTTCGTGGAAACCGTGGGCGGTTTTTTCGATGAGCCACAGGTATTGCTGCCCGCCTTCGTCCAGCGGGATCACCATGCGGCCGCCCACGGCGAGCTGTTGCAGCAGGGGCAGCGGTACTTCGGCAGGCGCGGCGGTCACGATGATGCCCCGGAAGGGAGCGACTTCGGGCAGGCCGAGATAGCCGTCGCCGCACACCAGCCGCGTGCCGCCGAGCAAACGGGCGGTGCGCAGGTTGTGTTTGGCTTTTTCGTGCAGCGCCTGCAGCCGCTCCACCGAATAAATCTGCTCGAGCCCCACAGCTTGCAGCACGGCAGTTTGGTAGCCGCAGCCGGTACCGATTTCCAGCACCGGGCCGAAATTTTCTGTTGTTTCGTTGCCAAGCATGAGCTGGGTCATCACGGCCACGGTGTAGGGCTGGGAGATGGTTTGCCCCAGCCCCAAGGGCAGCGACATATCGTCATAGGCGCGCGAGCGCAGGGCTTCTTCCACAAACACATGGCGCGGCACGTTGCCCATGGCGGCGAGCACGTCGGCGCGGCTGATGCCCATTTTAGCCAGCCGCTGCACCATATTGCGCCGCCGCCAATCGAAGCTGCCGCTGGTGTGTGCTGCGTTCATAGTGCGGTATCCTGCCAAAATTGCGCCACGCTGCCTAAACCCGCGTGGTCGGTTAAATCCACGGAGAGCGGGGTAACCGTAATTATGCCGGCTTCGTTTTGTACGAAATCGGTGTCTTCTTCGCGGCCGAGCACTTCGCCGGCCGCACCGATCCAATACACATTCTCGCCGCGCGGGCTGCGGGCGGCCACCACGCTTTGCTGATGATGACGCCGCCCCAGGCGCACGGTGGTGATGCCTTGGATTTGGTTTTCCGGTACCGCCGGGATGTTGACATTCCACAGCACTGGCGCGGCGGGCTTAGGCGCGGCAAACAGATGGGTGAGCAACTGCCACACGGCCTGTTCGGCGGTATGCCAATAGCGGCCGCTTTTGTCGTTGAGCGAAAAAGCAATCGCAGGGATGCCGAGCAGATAGGCTTCGGTGGCGGCGGCTACGGTGCCGGAGTAGAGAGTGTCGTCGCCCATATTGGCGCCGTGGTTGATGCCGGAAAACACCCAGTCGGGCTGGAAATCGGGCAGGCTGTGCAGGGCGAGGTGGATGCAGTCGGTGGGCGTGCCATCGACAAAATAGAAGCCGTTGGCGGCTTCCTGAATGCGCAGCGGGCGGTCGAGCGTGAGCGAATTGCTGGCGCCGCTGCGGTTGCGCTCGGGGGCGACCACGCGCACGTTGGCAAATTCGGCGGCCACCCGGGCGAGGATGGCGAGGCCTTCGGCTTGGTAGCCGTCGTCGTTGCTGATGAGGATATTCATGGTTGGCTTGGGGCTGCCTGAAAACGGGTGGTTTGGGGTTTCAGGTAGCCTGCAAACGGGGCGGCAGGCTACCTGAAACTCGGGGGGATTCGGGCTTTGTTGAAACGGCCGCTTTGGCTACACAAAATCCAAGCTCGGCATTGCCAAGGCATTGCTTTCAAGTAGCCTTTGGTGTTTACAAAACGGTATTGGCCGGTTCGTAGTCGATAACGTCGCGGATTTTGTTTTGCGCGTCCACCAGCACCACTTTCGGCCGGTGTGCGGCGATTTCCGGCTCGGAGAGCAAAACATACGACATGATGATCACCACGTCGCCCGGCTGCACCAGCCGCGCCGCCGCGCCGTTGAGGCAGATTTCGCCGCTGCCGCGCTCGCCGGCAATAGTGTAGGTTTCCAGCCGCTCGCCGTTGTTGTTATTCACAATCTGCACTTTCTCGTTTACGCAGATGCCAGCCGCATCAAGCAGATCCAAATCCACGGTGATGCTGCCTACATAGTTTAAATCGGCGCGGGTAACGGTGGCGCGGTGGATTTTGCCGCCCAGCAAAGTTCGGAACATTTCGGGAATCCTGGAAAAAAGCGGTATTTTATCGCAAGCGGTGCACGGGCTGAAGGCTGCCGGTTATTTTCAGGTAGCCTTTTCCACCCGTGCCGGTTTGCCGGGCATTTCTGCCCGGCCTGCAAGTTTCAGGTAGCCTTATTCTGCTCCGCAGCCGCAGGGCATGGAAGCAGAAGCTTGCAGGCTGAGCTGTTTGCGCTGCAACGCTTTTTCATGGCGGCAGCGCTGTCGTTCGCCGGTGATTTGCAGCGGCGGCACGGGCACGGGCTTGCCGTTTTCCATGGCCACCATGGTGAAATAGCAGCTGTTGGTGTGGCGCACCTGACCGGTGCGGATGTTTTGCGCTTCCACGCGGATGCCGATTTCCATGGAGGTGCGGCCGGTATAGTTGACGCTGGCGTAGAACGTAACCAGCTCGCCCACGTGAATCGGCTCTTTAAACAATACTTTGTCCACAGACAGGGTAACGCAGTAGTGCCCGCTGTAGCGGCTGGCGCAGGAATAGGCCACCTGGTCGAGCAGGCGCAAAAGCTCGCCGCCGTGCACATTGCCGCTGAAATTGGCGGCGTTGGGCATCATCAGTTCAGACATTACCAGTTCGTGCGCAGGCAGCTGGCGGGTGTGGGATTCGGTCATAGTATTCCTCGGTGCGTGAGATAAAAGAATTATTTTATGCTATTAATACAGCATGGCTTGATTAAACTTGTTTATGGTGTGATTTCTGCATGCCCCGCCAGCCGTTGGCCACTAAAAGCAGCAGCCCCGCCCAAATCAGGCCGTAGGTGATGTAGGCTGAAGGCTGTACCGGCGTTTTCAACACCAACACTGCCAGCAAAAACAGCAAAGCCGGCTCCACATAGCTGAGCATGCCGAACAAATTAACCGGCAGCAGCAGCCCCGATTTCATGTTCAGCGACATCGACACCGCGCTCAAGCCGCCCAATAGCGGCAACAGCAGCCAATAGCGCGGCTCGCCCAGCACCCAGGCAGTCATATCGGCATGCCACAGCAGGTAGGCCAGCGCAAAGGGCAGAATCAGGGTTAAATCCAGCGTCAACCCCTGCAAGGCCGGGATTTTCATTTGGCGCCGCGTGGTGTAATACACGGGGAAAACCAGGCACACCCACAGCGTGGTCCACGAAAAAGCCTGCTGTGTCCATATTTCGTGCGCCACCCCCAAGCCTGCCAACACCAGCGCCGCGGTTTGCAGGCCGTTGAGCCTCTCCTTGAGCCAAAACCGCCCCACCAACACCATCACTACCGGAAACAGGAAATAGCCCATCGCCACGTTCACGCCCTCGTTGTTGACCGGCGCCCACATAAACAGCCAAAACTGGCTGGCCGCATCCAGCGTACCCAGCAAAAACAGCAGCCAGCGGCGCGGGCTGGTGAGAAACTGTTGCACAAACCGCGGCATTGCTGCCAAGCCGAGCGTCCACGCCATCATCAGCCACAGCCCCGCCGCCGTCATCACCATACGCAGCGCAAACACATCCGTACCGCTAATCGGCTGCATCCAATGGCTAAACAGATACAGCACGCTAAACAGCAGCTGCGACAGCAGGCACAACACCACGCCTTTGCTCAAGTCCGGCACAAACACCCCGGGGAATGAATACACAGAAGGTTTTGATTATATAATGAATTAACACTATTCGATACTAATCGGGCAGCGGCTGGCTCACGGCGTGGCAAAAGTGAAATCGAACCGCCCTATCGGCTTACCACATACGATGCAGAGTTTCAGGTAGCCTCAGTCAAAGCAGGAAAGGCTACCTGAAAAAATGGCGGTATATTTTTCAGGTAGCCTTGATAAACCATCCCACCGCTCCATATAATCTTAAACGGCAGGCCGAATGCCGTTACTCTTAACCTAATCAGGAGATTAAACATGAGTAAAGATTTTGACCAGCAGAAAGAAGAACTCTTGCAAGAAGTGCGCGCCGTGCTCGACGACGTGGAAGAGCTGTACCACAGCGGCGTTGAAGAAGGCAGCAAAGAAGCCGAGCAGCTGCGTGGCAAGCTGCAGCGCAAATTGCAGGCTGCCCAGCGCAAATTGGGCGACTTTGAAGAAGTGGCTGCCGAGCGCGTGAAACACACCGCCCGCCAGGCCGACCAACTGGTGCAAGACAAACCCTACTACGCCATGGGCTTCGCCGCCCTCGCCGGCTTGGTCGTGGGCGTGCTGCTTAACCGCCGTTAATACTTGCCACCCAGCCGCCCGCCCCGCCCTGTGCAGGCGGGCGTTTTATAGTGAATTAACAAAAACCAGTACAGCGT
>NZ_KV795541.1:0-4767 GCF_001809035.1 Eikenella sp. HMSC061C02 | reverse complement strand
CGCCTTGTCCTGATTTAAATTTAATCCACTATATCGTTTCGCCAAATAGGCAGGGCATAGCGTTGCCCGCCTATTTGGCACCTCTATCCCCATCCCACCGGGAGCGCCGCATGAGTCTCAAACACAACATCAACCACATCCGCTTCCTCATCAACCAAGGCGCGGACCTCTTGCTGCTGCGCCTGCAAATCCTCGGTATCGACCTTTCCGGGCAAGCCACAGGCTTCATCAAAATCACCGCCGCTCTGCTCGCCGGCAGCGTGTTGCTGCTCGCCGCTCTGGTCAGCCTTTTCTTCGGCCTCGATGCCGTCCTACCCGTAAACATCAAAATTTGGGTGTTTTTCGGCCTGCCCGTGTTGCTCCTGCTCATTGCCTGGCTCCTGCTTGCACGCGCCCTGTCCGGCTGGCGGCAGGCCGGCGTGCAGGTAGCCTCCACCCTCGCCGACATGCGCCGCGACCTCGACACCCTGCGCGGCCATACTTCCGGCATAAACACCCAGCCTGCCGACACCGCGCCGGAGCAGCCAGAATGAATCCCCAGTCTCAGCAGCCGCTCAGCAAAGCGCAGCAGCGCGAACTTCTCGCCCTGCAGGCCGAACTCGCCCGCCTGAAAATCCGTAGCGAAAACCTGCGCCAACAAGGCCGAAACCGCGCCGGCAAACCCATCGATTGGCTCAAGCTGGCCGACAGCCTGCCCGTGGCCATGCTGCTGTGGCAGGCCGCCGTCCTGCCCGCCCCCAAACAACGCCAACTGCTGCCCAAATTCGGCCGCCTGCTGTGGCGCTGGTGGAGTAGTGAGCCGGAGAAAGGGAAAAAAGGAAAATAAATAGCTGGTCTGGTGGTAAAGGCTACCTGAAAGCATTTTGAAGCACTTTCAGGTAGCCTTTAACGTAAATCAAATCTGCCAACAGCAATGCTGCCCGCAGCCAGCTTCACGTCATCTGCCGGCGTGCCAGCAGCTTCGGCATTGCCACCGAAGCCGCCGTGGCGGCAATCACCAGCAAAATGCCCAGCCACGACAACGCGGAAACACGCTCGCCCAATACCAGCACCGCCAGCAGCGTGCCAAACACCGGCTCGGAGGCGATGAGCATGCCGGAGAAGTTGGCCGACACGCTGGTCATGCCTTTGTTCCACAGTGTATAGGAAAGCCAGCTGCAACACACGCCCAAATAAAGCAGCCCCAGCGCGCCGGGCCAGTTCCATTCGATACGCAGTCTGTCGGCAAAGGCCAGACTCACCGGCAGGCACAACAGCGGCGCCACGGCCATGGAAAGCGAGGTGAAGGCAGGCGCGCCAATTTCGGCAATCATCCGCTGCGTGGGGCGCATGGTGGTGCAAAACACCGCACCGCCACCGAACACCATCAGGCAGCCGAACAGGCTGATGTCGCCTTCCCCGCCGCTGCCGGCAATCAGGAGCGCCACCCCGGCAAAGGCCGCCAGCCCGCACAACCAGTGATACCAGCGGGCAAAGTCGCGGAAAAAGAAGTGGCCGATAAACACCATCAACAGCGGCTCAAGCCCGACAATGGTGGAAGCGCTGGTGGCAGAGGTGTATTTCAGCCCCACAAATTGCATGGCGAGCACCACCACATAGTTTAAAAACGTTAGCCACAGCAGCGGCCGCCAATGCCGTTTTTCCAAACTGCGCCCGAAGCGCAAAGCCGCAGGCAGCACCAGCAGCGAGGCCAGCAACAGGCGGCACAGCAACATCAGGAGCGGATCGGTCATGGTGTAGGTGTATTTGGCTGCAATGAAGGCGCTGCTCCACAAAATGAGCGCGATGATTTGGTAAAGCACGGTGTTTCCTTAGCCGAAGCGCGGCAGGCGAAAAAAGGCGGCAGTTTACTCCGCACCAAACGGCGGGGCAATGAATGGTAGAGCAGAGCAGAGCCAAGACAGCCATGCCCAAACGGCTACGATCCGCAGGCCGAAGGCGTAATGGCTAACAAACCTATACTGTCTGTATCCTTGTACTCAGACGATAAATCGTGGCAATCCAATCCGCGCACGGCTGGCAGAAAACAATACTTTAAATCAACCCCGCCTGCTTCAGCTCGTTCTTCAAATAAGCGTAATACACCGGCGAAATGATGATGCCGCTGATGCCGAAGATTCGCTCGAACACCACCATCACCAGCAACAATTCCCACGCGCTCGATTCAATTTGCGAGCCGATGATTTTGGCGTTGAGGAAATATTCCAGCTTGTGCACCACCACTAAAAACACCAGCGAAGCCGCGGCCACATAGAGCGACGCGCCCAGGCTGAGGATGATGATGACCGTGTTCGACACCAGATTGCCGGCCACCGGCACCAGCCCTACCACAAATGCAATCACCAGCACGGTGAGCCGGAAAGGCAGCTCCACGCCGAAGGCGGGCAGGATCAGATACAGATAAACGGCGGTAACGGCGGTATCGATTAGAGAGATTTTCACCTGGGCGATAAACACGCGCTCAAAGCTGGTTTGGAAGTTGGTAATGCGCCGCACCAGCTGGACTTTGAACGGCGGCATCTGATGGCGGCTGCGGCGGGTGTTGAGACGGTGGAAGCTGAGCAGCGCGCCGATAATCACGCCGATGAGCACATACACAAAGGAAGTGAAGCTGTTTTTGCTGATGCGGGTGAGTGTGGCACCGTATTCGGTAAGCAGTTCGGCAGCGGCGGCTTTAATCTCGGCCAGATTTTCGGGCAGCATATTCAAAATGGCCGGCGGCAGCTCGCCGTTATTTTTGGTGTTGGCCAGAATGGCGGCGAGTTTGGCCAGCATCACCGTGATGTGCCCGCTGTGAATCAGGCGGTACACGCCCAGCGCCATCAAGGTGATGGCCAAGAGCACCAGGCTGATGGTGAACGTGGCGGAAACGAGGTTGATGTTGCGCACATTGAGCGAGCGGTGTAGGAAGGTGTTGTGCGGCAGCAGGCGGTGGCGCATCCACAAAATCAGGCCGTTGGTGCGGTTGATGAAAATGTAGGTAAGGATGATGGAGAGCAGCAGCGGCAGGAAGCGGAAATACAGGATAACCAGCAGCGCGGCGGCCATCAGGATATAGGAAGCGGTGCGGAATTTGGTGGTTTCGGTGTGCATGATGTGGCGGTGTGTAAAAGGGTGGGGCTACCTGAAAAGCGGGGATTGGGTTTCAGGTAGCCTTTCTCGGGATGGGGTTAGTCGGTAGTGTTATCGCCATCGGTATCGGCATCAGTATGGCGGGCAGATGGAGGAAGTATATTGTAAAGCAACAGTTCGTGCGGCACGGTGGTTTGATCGCTGCCGGAAAAAGCAAGCTGGTTGTCGCTGTAACCCTTTTCTATGCCAAAGGTGGCAACAAGTTTGCGGCCAGAGAGCTGCGGAATAATGTCGTTAAATGTAAATTCCACCGTGTTGCCTTGTTGGATGGCAGATTTCAGGAATGGGAAGTGTTCTGTGGCCGGCAAAGATAATTTGATTTGGCCGGGCTTGGCGGCATCGGCGCCATCTAGGTTTGTATGCTCATGGATATGTTTGAACAGCCCGGCCAGACGGCCTCTAATAATATAGTTGATACAGGCTTGGTCGGCCGTGCTGAGAAGCTCGGCATAAACTGGGTCGTTTGTGTCTGCTCCGGCAGCCTGCAAATTGGCGCGAATGCCGAAACGGCAGCGTTCGGCAATATATTGGTCGCCGGGGTGGGCTTTATCGAATTCCTCTTGTCGTTGGGAGGCTGCTTCTTCTCGGCGGGAGAACTCCTCAACACTATATCTCCTGCCTGCTTGAGGGTTGGCATGGGCGGGGCTGTTGGCGCGAGGCCGATGATGTGGTGCGGCTTGAGCGGCAAAGGGCGTAGCAGCCAGCAAAGAGGCCAGTAACACAATATATCGGTACTGCATGGCTTGTTCCTGAATTAAGTTGGGAAGAGGCTACCTGAAATATGGCTATTGTTGTTTTCAGGTAGCCTTTGGGTGCTCGGGTCGGGTTCGAGAATCCGACATCCTACAGTTGCTGCCTGCAAGCGTGAGTTTCAACGAGGTTAAAACCACGTGCGTGTGTTTCGTATACACCCTGCCCATACAGGTTAAGCTTGCTCACACTTCATCGGCGTAATTATTCTTAATAAATTCAATACACTCTTTCAGTTTCTCTATAACAATTTCGGTTGGCATTACCACTACGATTTCATCAGTTAATAGGCTGTCTATTTTTGTCATCTCTTTGCCGACAATTACCCCAAAGTGCTCTCGATACTGTTCAACTTCACCGCCATTAGGCACTTCTTCCAATATTTCCTTCAATAGGGTTTCAGACATTTCTAACAAATGCTTAACCCCCATTCCACCATCATCCATTAAAAAATCTGCTAACCAGCCAAATTTTTCATACCCACTATTCGCATGAAAAAGTACTCCAAACTGATTGCTACCGTTTTGAAAGAAATCTTTTGTAAAAATTAAATTCATACTTAAGGTCCATTAAATTATTTCATAAGAGGACAAACAGCAGGCGTAGCCCGCATAGCGGTAGTCGGAAGTCGGACTCTTGAATCCGACATTTGGATATAACGCCTGCTTCGTTGAATCTACGCTTTCAGGTAGCCTGAAAGGGGCTACCTGAAAACTGAAAACCGCGTGCGCTCCGCATACACTCTGCCAAGCGGGCTGCGCTTGCTGAGTGTCAAACGGATTAAGGCGGTTGAAGAAGCCCTCAAACTCTGGACGAGAAGCGCATTGGATGATGTGATGCCGGGTGATTTGTTTTGGGGCTGACGTAGATTAGCCCTAAATTCCA
>NZ_KV795540.1:167683-192937 GCF_001809035.1 Eikenella sp. HMSC061C02 | reverse complement strand
GTGGAATTTAGGGCTAATCTAGTACAGCCCCTTAGAAAAACTCTAACCTTATCCATGCTGTTTCCCGCCTTGGCCGTGGCTCAACCACCTATCCAGGATTGCCGAGCTTTTTTGTTGGGTATGAGTGCGTTGGGTTTTCGTGCCGGAGTATGCCGGAAAAATGTTGAGCAGCCGGAAGTAATCCGATTACGGGAAAAGCAGCAGGAGTGCTCAGCTATCTCGGCCGATCCGACATTGCAAGTGGAAATTAGGGCGCTGCATCTGACCTTGCATGATGAATTCATTAATGAAGCGGTAACACAGGAGGCGCTTGAGGTAGCCTTGGCTGGCAAACAGATAGATGCTAGCCAAACGGAGTTCTGTAAGGCATACGACAAGCAGCTAGAGGAGATGACACGGCATTATTTGCAACCGTGAGCAATAAAAGGCTACCTGAAATTTTCAGGTAGCCTTTTATTAATCGGCAGATGCGGCTTGCATCAGTTATACGGGTTGTGCACGCTGCGCACCAAATCTTGCAGGAATTCGCGCACTTGTTTTTCGCTGCAGCCCATCAGTAGGGCGTCTTCGAAGGTGTCTTGCGCAAGCTGATAAAGCTCTTGCATGTTTTCCTGCATCACTTTCACTTTTTCGGTACACGATACGATGCTGCCGTCGTCGCTGTGCCATTTGGGCATGGTGGGCATATTCATGATGCAGGCCTTTAGCGGGTGAAGCGGGTGGAGCGGTCTACCCGGCGGGCGGTGATGTAGCGGTTTTTCCAGTAGGTGCCGTTCATGCTGGTGATTTCGATGTCGCGGCCGGTGCGCGGGGCGTGGATGAAGCGGTCGTTACCGATATACATACCGACGTGGGAAACGCGGCCGCCGCCGCCGAAAAATACCATGTCGCCGGGTTTGAGATTGGCACGGTCTACCTGCTGGCCTACGGTGGCCATCTCGGCGGAAGTGCGCGGCAGGGTGATGCCCATGCTGCGTTTGAAGATATATTGCATGAAGCCGCTGCAATCGAGGCCTTGGGTGGGGGAGTTGCCACCGAAGCGGTAGGAGAGGCCGATGAGGCTCATGGCGTTCATGATGAGGTCGCCGGCTTCGTCTTGGCTGCCGGAGGAGGAGCGGCTGCCGGAAGATGAAGACTGTCGGCTGGATGCGGGGGCATTGTTGCTGTGGCTGGTGCGTTCGCGGATCAGGCGCTCGAGTGCGTCGTTATCCAATCCTTCCGGGGCGGCGTATGCGGCGGGAGCGAGGCCGAAAGCAAGGGCGGCCAGGGCGCAGAGGGTTGCTTGTTTTATCCACTTCATCAATCTGAAACTTTCTTGTTTTGCCCATGTTATAGCATAGTGTGGTAAGGCGCGGCAATGTGTTTGGCCGGGCAGTGTGCAATAGGGGCAGTTTGTGCGCACTGGTGGGCGCGTATGTTATGCTGTGTATCTGTTTGTGCGGACACTGGTTCCGCAAGGGGGCTGTATGGTTAGATCTGCCATGCCCGCTTTGGGCGATATCAATCGTTTGCGTCAAATCGTGGCCACGCTGGCGCGGCACGGTTTGGGCGGCTTTCTCAGCCGGATTAAGCTGAACCGGGCTTCTTGGCTCGGCGGCAAGCCGGCGCAGGAAGATGCTGGTGGGTTGAGCACGGCGCACCGTTTCCGGCTGGCATTTGAGGAGCTGGGGCCAACCTTTATCAAGCTCGGCCAGATTTTGGCCACTCGGGTTGATATTTTTAACGCCGAATGGATTGAGGAATTCGAGCATCTACAAAGCAGCGCGAATCCCTTACCCTTCGAGGCAATTCTTTCTCTGCTCACCGAGCAGCTGGGCTGCCCACCGGAACAGGTGTTCCAGCACATCGACAGCGAGCCTTTGGGCAGCGCCTCTATCGCGCAGGTGCACCGCGCGGTGCTGCTCGACGGCAGCGAGGTGGCGGTAAAGGTGCGCCGACCGGATATTGAGCCGCTGATTCGGGCGGATTTGCGCATTCTAACCCATCTGGCGCAGCTCACCGAATCGGAAATGCCTGAAACCCGCCGCTATCAGCCGGTGCAGATGGTGCAATATTTTGCCAAAAGCCTGGCCAGGGAAACCGATTTGCTGGCTGAAATGCGTCATTTGCAGCGGTTTGCCGCATTGTATGCCAACCATCCGGCAGTGCATATTCCCAAGGTATATCCCGAATACAGCAACCGGCAGGTGCTGGTGCAGGAGTACGTGGCTGCCACCCTGCTGAAAGATACCAACATCGAATTGCTGGGTGCTGAAGAGCGGCATATTCTGGCCTGTCGTATCACCGACGTGCTGCTTGATATGATACTGGGGCAGGGCCTGTTTCATGCTGATCCGCACCCGGGCAATATCTTTATTTATCCCGATTTGCGTATCGGCCTGATCGACTTCGGTATGACAGGCTACCTGAATCCGGTGCGCCGGCAGGAAATCAATGCGCTGATTGAAGCCCTTATCCACCGCGACTCGTTTGCCGTGCAATATATTCTGAGCAACTGGGCACAGGGCGATATTCCCGATGAAGACCTACTCGGCGCCGATGTGATGGAAATGCTGCTCGACTACGAACACATCGCTGTGCGCGATTTGCGCGTGAGTCAGGTGATCAACGATTTAACCCGCATCATGCGCGAGCACGAGCTGGCCTTGCCGGGCGACTTGGTGATGCTGTTCAAAGCCCTACTCACTCTCGAAGGTGTAGTGAAAAGGCTGGACGGCAGCTTCCAACTGCTGGAGCACGCTAAACCGATTGTGCAGAAAGTCATCCGCCAGCGCCTTTCGCTACAGCAGCTTTGGCGCCGAAGCCGCACGCAAAGCCGTATGCTGGGGCAGATGCTGGGCGAGTTGCCTAAAAACCTGCTGCGCCTCAACCGCAATCTGCAAAGCGGCCGGCTAAACGTGAACCTAGATTTAAAACGCCTCGACAGTTTGAACCGGCACTTGGAATACAGCGCCAACCGGCTGACCATGGGCATGGTAACGGCGGCGTTGATTATCGGCTCATCCATCCTACTCAGCAGCAATATCGGCCCGAAGCTGTTTGGCTTGTCGTTTGTTGGCTTCCTCGGCTATCTCTTGGCCTTTGCCAACAGCCTGTGGATTATCTGGTCTATCTGGCGTTCGGGCAAACATTAAAACAAAACTTTTCAAGCACGTAAAAAAGTGTATGGCAAACGGTGTCGACAGCTAGGAGAAGATAGGCGGCAGGCCAACCGTTAATATCGTATAGCCGAAGCACTTAATTCCCAATGGTGCAGGCTCGCTTTGCCAAGTGATTCATACTGTTTGCAGCCCGCCGCTTGGTAGAGGAAATAATTGCTTTGGCTATGGCTACAATCAAAAGGCTACCTGAAAAACCATTTTCAGGTAGCCTTCTCGTCTCTGCGGCACTAAACAGCATTAAGTCTCAACACATCACATGCACCACATGCGTGGCCAAGCCGCCGGTGGAGGTTTCGCGGTATTTCGGGTTCATATCTTTGCCGGTTTCATACATGGTTTTGATGACCTCGTCCAGCGATACCACCGGCTCGGTGGTGCGTTGCAGCGCCATGCGTGAGGCATTGATGGCCTTGATGGATGAAATGGCGTTACGTTCGATGCATGGCACCTGCACTTGGCCGCCCACCGGGTCGCAAGTGAGGCCAAGATGGTGCTCCATGGCGATTTCGGCGGCAATACATACTTGTTCGACAGTGCTGCCCTGAATCTCGGTCAGCCCGGCAGCGGCCATGGAGCAGGCCACGCCCACTTCGCCCTGGCAGCCCACTTCCGCGCCGGAAATGGAAGCGTTCATCTTATACAGGCTGCCGATGGCGCTGGCCGTGATTAAATAACGCAGAATGTGTTCTTCATCGGCGTAGAAAATGAAGTGGTCGTAGTAGGCCAATACAGTGGGCACGATGCCGCAGGCGCCATTGGTGGGCGCGGTAACTACCCGCCCACCGGCGGCGTTTTCTTCGTTGACGGCGAAGGCCACCATATTTACCCAGTCTACCGCCGCCATCGGGTCTTTATCGTTCAGCCCGTTTTTTTCAAACTGTTTGCGTGAAAGCGGCGCACGCCGTGGTATTCGCATGGGACCCGGCAGTACGCCTTCGGCGTGCAGGCCACGCTGAATGCAATCGCTCATGGTCTGCCACACGGCACGCACATAGTCGCGCACTTCCTGCTCCGGCCGCAGGGCGCATTCGTTGCGGAACATCAATTCGGAGAGGGAGAGATTATGTTCGTTGCACTGACGGATGAGGTCATCTGCATTGGTGTATGGATAGGGCACGTTGACGGGGGCAGATTGCTTGCCGCTGTCGGCAAACTGTTTTTCGGTTACCACAAAACCGCCGCCGATGGAGTAAAACACTTCTTGCATCGCCAACTCATCGCCGACATAGGCTTCCAGGCGCATGCCATTTTCGTGCAGTGGCAGGAATGAAGAATGGAACACGAAATCGTGTTCGTAGTCGAATGGAGTTTCGTGGCCGCCAATGTCGGTGAGGGTTTTGCTGCTCAATACTTGCGCAATGAATTTTGGGAAAGCGGTGGTGTCCACCGTATCCGGCTCGTAGCCCGCCAAGCCGCCAATGATGGCATGGTCTGTGCCGTGGCCTTTGCCGGTAAATGAGAGCGAGCCGTACACATGGGCGCTGAAGCGGGTAATCTTATCCAGCAGTCCCTGTTCGATAAGCTGTTGGCGGAACAGCACACCGGCACGCATCGGCCCCACGGTATGCGAACTGGACGGACCGATACCGATTTTGAACATGTCGAAAATACTGATCATTTTTTCCACCCCTTTAATTCATAGTGAGCCAACCAGAATCAGAACAAGGCGGCCGGCTGCAAATAATACATATACACAGCATGGGGAGCCAATACCTTACTGATTTGAAGTTAATCCACTATAGTTATTCAACTTTTCGTATCCATCAATATCTTACCAAATCTGCCTGTGGCAGCATAGGGTGTACCGCTGTGTGCCGAGCAGCGCGAATGCAGTTTTCCCTTGAATAATGCTGGACAAGTTGCCGCTACCTAGGCAAAATGCGCACATTGCCTGTTTGATGTAGCTAGGATGTTGTGGGAAGCGTAAGGAATTTGGGCAATATTTTTTATGATGCATACTGCATAATTGTACAAAAACAGTGCAGTATGGAGAGCTGTTTATTTTTAATCAACTACATTATTTAGAGGTTAATATGCCACAAATGTTGATTCAAGTGTCCGGTATGAAGAATAAAACGGATGGAGACCGCTTGGTTCTGAAGGGTGAAACTGTTGCGGGTGTGAGAATGGTGAATGCCAATCATGACGACGGCCGCGTAGTGATTACACACGGTGATGGCTTCGATCTTGAAGCATTCAAAGCCGCCCTCTCGGCAGAAGGTTTTACCGTGGCATAACCGTATCGGTCAAACAACCACAAACGGCTTCCTTTGCGGAAGCCGTTTTGCTTTTTCAGGTAGCCTTTTGCAGAGAGGCTACCTGAAAAACGATAGCTCAAGCGATAATGTTTTTAATTGCATGGGCTTGCTGTTTCGCAGGAAAAACTGCTGCAGCAATCTCTGTACGCGCTAATCAAACAAATCCTGCTGCCCGGTACGCTGCGGCAGCACCTGCGCCTTGGCTGTGCCGGTTTCAAAATGCAGCTGCAACACCTGCCCGCTGTGCAGCCTGCCCGCATCACGCACCACTTTGCCTGTACGGTCGGTAATCACGCTATAGCCGCGCGATAGCGTGTGTTGCGGCGAGAGGGCATCCAAAATGCCCGCCTGCTTTTGGCATTGCGCTTGTTTTTGCGCCAAGAGCGCGGCCATGTGGCGGTTGAGTTGTGCCGCCTGTGTGTGCAGCTGCCGCGTAGCGGTTTGTACTTGCGGCCGGCTGCGGCGGCACAGCTCGGCCAAATAGGCCAGCTGCTCCTGTTTGCGGTGCAGGTGGCGCAGCATATGGTCAGCCAGCATTTGGCGGCTGCGCAACAAGCCGGTCTGCTGTTCCTGCCATTTCTGGCGTGGATGGCGCAACTGTGCGGCATGCCAGTCAAGCCGTTGCGCCGCGTCTGTGCAGCGCCGTTGCAGCGTGTGGCGCATATGGCTGTGCAGGCGGCACATTTTGTCCAGCTGCTCCGCACGGTTCGGGCTGGCCAGCTCGGCGGCGGCGGTGGGCGTGGGCGCGCGCACGTCGGCGGCGAAATCCGTGAGCGTGAAATCGGTTTCGTGCCCCACCCCGCTTACCACCGGAAGCGGCGATGCCGCCACCGCGCGCACCGCCGCTTCTTCGTTAAACGCCCACAAATCCTCAATGCTGCCCCCGCCACGGCACACAATCAGCACATCCGCCTGCGCGTGTTCCGCCGCCGCTGCAATAGCCGAGGCTACCTGAAACTCGCTGCCCGCGCCCTGCACCGCTGTGGGATATACCACCACGCGCACATCCGGCGCACGCCGCCGCAACGTGGTGACCACATCGCGCAATGCCGCCGCTGCTAGGCTGGTGACCACGCCGATGCACTGCGGCGCGGCAGGCAGAGGCCGTTTGCGTGCTGCATCGAACAAGCCTTCCGCCTGAAGACGCTGCTTCAGCCGCTCATAAGCCTCAAACAGCTGCCCCAGCCCCTTGCGCCGCACTTCCTGCACGTTAATCTGAAATTCCCCGCGCGCCTCATACAGCGTGATTTTGCCCAACACCTCCACTTCCTCGCCCTCGCGCAGCAGCGCGGCCAGCGAACGGGCGGCATGCTTAAACAAAGTGCAGCGCACCTGGGCGCGTTGGTCTTTTAAAACAAAATAATAGTGCCCGCTCGCCGCCTTCACCAAATTCGACACCTCTCCACCCACCCACAACCCGGCAAGCTGGTCTTCCAGCAGGTTTTTGGCCAAATGGTTGAGCTCGGAAACAGAAAGCGCGGCGGGGGCGAATAGGTCGGACATGGCAAGAAGGCGGGAAAATAAACAAAGGCGGCATTATACAAGGGGAAGGCTACCTGAAAAATCGGGCGGATAGATTTTTAACTTCGTTGCTGTCCATATTTTCCGGTAGCCTTTCCCTACGCGGCAATATGTTAAAATACGCCATTTTCAATTCGGATTTTCCGCCATGTCTAATATTCCAGACCAAGTGCGCCGCCGCCGCACGTTTGCCATCATCTCCCACCCCGACGCGGGTAAAACCACGCTGACCGAAAAACTCTTGCTGTTTTCAGGTGCGATTCAAAGCGCGGGTACGGTAAAAGGCAAGAAAACCGGCAAATTCGCCACCTCCGACTGGATGGAAATCGAGAAGCAGCGCGGCATTTCCGTGGCATCAAGCGTGATGCAGTTCGACTACAAAGACCACACCGTCAACCTCTTGGACACGCCGGGACACCAAGACTTCTCCGAAGACACCTACCGCGTTTTGACCGCCGTGGACAGCGCGTTGATGGTCATCGACGCGGCAAAAGGAGTGGAAGCGCAAACCATCAAACTCTTGAACGTCTGCCGCCTGCGCAATACGCCGATTGTGACGTTCATGAACAAATACGACCGCGAAGTGCGCGACTCTTTGGAATTGCTGGACGAAGTAGAAAATATTTTAAAAATCCGCTGCGCGCCCGTTACTTGGCCCATCGGCATGGGCAAAAACTTCAAAGGCGTGTACCACATCCTGAACGACGAAATCTATCTCTTCGACGCGGGCGGCGAACGTTTGCCGCACGAGTTCGACATCATCAAAGGCATCAATAATCCCGAATTGGAACAACGCTTTCCGCTGGAAATCCAGCAGTTGCGCGACGAAATCGAATTGGTGCAGGCGGCATCTAACGAATTTAATCTCGACGAATTTCTCGCCGGCGAGCTCACGCCCGTGTTCTTCGGCTCGGCGATTAACAACTTCGGCATTCAGGAAATCCTCAATTCATTGATTGACTGGGCGCCCGCGCCGAAACCGCGCGACGCGACCGTGCGCATGGTCGAGCCGGACGAGCCGAAATTTTCCGGATTTATCTTTAAAATCCAAGCCAATATGGATCCGAAACACCGCGACCGCATCGCCTTTTTACGCGTCTGCTCCGGTCAATTCGAGCGCGGCATGAAGATGAAACACCTGCGCATCAACCGCGAAATCGCCGCGTCCAGCGTGGTTACATTTATGTCGCACGACCGCGAGCTGGTGGAAGAAGCCTACGCGGGCGACATCATCGGCATCCCGAATCACGGCAACATCCAAATCGGCGACAGCTTCTCCGAAGGCGAACAACTGGCATTCACCGGCATCCCCTTCTTCGCACCCGAACTGTTCCGCAGCGTCCGAATCAAAAACCCACTGAAAATCAAGCAACTGCAAAAAGGTTTGCAACAACTCGGCGAAGAAGGTGCGGTTCAAGTCTTCAAACCGATGAGCGGCGCAGATTTGATTTTGGGCGCGGTCGGCGTGTTGCAGTTTGAAGTCGTTACCTCGCGACTCGCCAACGAATACGGCGTAGAAGCCGTGTTCGACAGCGCATCCATCTGGTCGGCGCGCTGGGTATCGTGCGAAGACAAGAAAAAGCTGGCGGAGTTTGAAAAAGCCAATGCGGGCAATCTGGCTGTGGACGCAGGCGGCAACCTCGCCTACCTCGCGCCTAACCGCGTGAATTTGAACCTGACGCAGGAACGCTGGCCGGATATTGTGTTCCATGAAACCAGGGAACATGCGGCGAAGCTGAGTTGATAAAGAGGCTACCTGAAATAAGATTTTCAGGTAGCCTTTATGTTCGGTGGATGTGGGCTGGTTTGCGCATCTTTGCCTTGTATTGTTTAACTATTTTTTGGAGATAGCTATGAAGATGAAAAAATTGGTTTTAGCTGCCGTATTGGGTCTGACAACTTCATTTGTTGCCGCTAAATTGCCAGTTGTGGTGCAACGGGCAATTAATGAAGATGCGCAGAATTGCCGTAGCTCGGGTGGGCGGTTTTCTTATAGTAAAGCAATACAAACCATTGATTTGAATGGTGATGGATACCCAGATTATGTTTATGATTCGGGCGAAACTGTGTGCGCCGGCGGTGCTGATTTGGGCGGCTCTGGTGGTTGGCCGGTAACCGTGTTTGCAGGGCAGCCGGACGGCTCGGCCAAGGAGGTGTTTAGTAATGGCGCAATAGGGGCGCGGATGATAAACGGCCGCCTGTATTTAGGCGTGGGTGGGGCATACTGCGGGCAAAATACGCGTGGTAGGGTGCGAGCCCAATACGACAACTGCATTCGCCCGCTGCAATGGAATGCACGTAGAAAAGTGTTTGAGTTCGCACCCGTGTCGCAGAAAAGACCATTTCCGGCAAGCTGGGAGCGGTAAGGAGAAAACTATGCTGGCTTTGCCAATCTAAGAAGTAAGCTGCTGATCAAGAAGAGGCTACCTGAAAATTTTCAGGTAGCCTCTTTCAATGCGATGGGTATAGCAGGAGTAAGCCCGGCAAGCTGTTAATCCAGTGTAGCTGCCGGGCTTATTCTTGTTAAGTCAAGAAGAAGTATGCCCAAGCCGATACCACGATGATGGATAGGATATTCAGCAGGAAGCCAACCTGCATCATTTCTTTCTGCTTAATCAGCCCCGAGCCAAACACAATCGCATTGGGCGGCGTGGCCACGGGCAACATAAAGGCACAAGATGCACCGATGCCGATAATCAGCACCAACACTTCCTGATTCATGCCCATTTTGGCGGCAATGGTGGCAAATACCGGTACCAATAGTGCGGCAGAGGCGGTGTTGCTGGTGAATTCGGTGAGGAAGATGATGAACGCGGCCACTACCAAGATAATCACCAAGGGAGAAGCATGGCCGAAAGAAGCCGCCACTTCATTACCCAAGGCGGCAGAAGCACCGGATTTTTCCATTAATACGGAAAGGGTGATGCCGCCGCCGAACAGCATCAGCGTACCCCAGTCGGTGTTGCGTGCCACTTCGCGCCAGCTCACCACACCAAACATCACCACGGCCACAGCCGCCACCATGGCGATGAAGCTGTCGATGGATTTGATGCCGGTGGCTTTGCCCAGCTCTCCGCCAAAAATCCAGCACAGTGCAGTAATCACAAAAATGATGACGGTAATCACGCGGTGCAAGGTCCACGGAATGTCTTCTTTTTGTTGGAAATCCACTTTTTCGGCAAAGTTCGGTTTCAACACCACAAACAGGGAAAACAGCATCAGCGGCAGCAACACCAGCATCATCGGCAGGCCGTGCTTCATCCAGCCGGCGAAGTCCAAATTGAGCGCTTTGGCGGCAATCGCATTGGGCGGCGAGCCCACCAGCGTGCCCAAACCGCCGATACTGGCGCAGTAGGCAATGCCCAGCAGCACGAATACATAAGTTTTGCGGTCCTTTTCCTTATCGACGTGTCCCATCAGCCCCATGGCCAACGGCAGCATCATCGCGGCGGTGGCGGTGTTGCTGATCCACATGGAAAGGCCGGTGGTAACGGCAAACACCATCATCACCGCCGCCAGCATATTGCCGCGCGAGAGCGAAATCACCAGCATGGCGATTTTTCTATCCAGCCGCTGCACGTGCATGGCTGCCGCCAGCGCGAAACCGCCGAAAAACACATAAATAATCGGATCGGAAAAGCCGGCAAAGGCTTCTTTGGTGCCCATATCCGGAATTTTGAAGAAAATCGCTAATAGTGGCACCGTAAGCGCGGTAACGGTGATGTGCACCGCTTCGGTAAACCATAAAATGGCCACAAACAGCAAAATAGTCAGTCCGGCATTGGGAAAATGCCCATAGGGCAGAATTTGGTAGGCAATAGCAGATATCACGGCCGCAATAATGGCGATAATCAGCCCGCGAAAGCTGGTTACCGGTACTTGCGCACTTTGCAGCTCAAAGTTTTCTGGCAAATTGGTTTGGCTTGGGTTCTCTAGGAAGTTCATTAATCCTCTCCATCAAGGTGGTTAAGCTTTATCTTCACGTTTTTATTGTTTCAACCATGAGTGTGTGTTCACTCACGGCGGCAGAATAAGAGCTGGTAAAGGTTCTGTCAATTATTGATACTTTTGTTTTAATCTATTTATATATTTGTATATCAGCTTGGCTGTTGAATAAGCTACCTGAAAGGTTCATTTTACCGAAACTCCGCTGCATTGAGTTTTCAGGTAGCCTATAATCCGCGCCGTTCCCGCCACTTAAACACATCCATCATGAGTTACACCGAATCCCCATCCGAAACCCAAACCCAAGCCGAAACCTGTTTCCACTGCGGCCTGCCCGTGCCGCGCGGCTTGGATTTGCCGATTGAATTTGAAGGCGCGCGCCATCCGGCCTGTTGCGCGGGCTGCCAGGCGGTGGCGCAGAGCATTATTGCCGCCGGGCTGGGCAGCTATTACCACCGCCGCACGGCGGAGGCGGAGCAGGCGGTGTTGCCGCCGCCGGAAGTGTTGGAACAGCTGAAACTGTACGACCTGCCGGACGTGCAGGCGGAATTTGTGGAAGTGAAGGAGGAAAACGAGCGTGAGGCGGTGCTGATGCTGGGTGGGGTAACTTGTGCGGCCTGCGTGTGGCTGATTGAGCAGCAGCTTCTGCGGCTTTCGGGCGTGCTGCGTGCGGAAATCAACTACAGCACGCTGCGCGCGCGGGTGGCGTGGGACTGCTCGCAGGTGGCGCTGTCGGACATTTTGCTGCGGGTGCGCCAGAGCGGCTACGAGGCTTCGCCTTATGACGCGCAGCGGATGGAGACGCAGGCAGCAGCGGAGCGAAAGCAGGCGCTCACGCGCTTATGGGTGGCCGGGCTGGCCATGATGCAGGTGATGATGTATGTGGTGCCCACTTATCTGCATGCAGGGGAAATTGAGCCGCGTTTTTTGTGGATGCTGCATTGGGCGAGCATGATTCTCACGCTGCCGGTGTTGCTGTATTCGGCAGTTCCCTTTTTCAAAGGGGCGTGGCGCGATTGGAAAAACCGCCGCGCGGGCATGGATACGCCGGTGGCGATTTCGATTGCGGCGGCGTTTTCAGGTAGCCTTTGGGCGCTGTTTCAGGGGCGGGAAGAGGGAATTTATTTCGATTCGGTGTCGATGTTTGTGTTCCTGCTGTTGGGCGGGCGCTATTTGGAACAGCTGGCGCGGCGCAAGGCGGGTGATGCGGCCGAGCGGCTGGTGAAGCTGGTGCCGGCGTTTTGCCACCGGCTGCCGGATTATCCGGATACGGCGCAGGTGGAAGAAGCTGTGGTGGCGCGGCTGTCGGGTGGCGAAGTGCTGCTGGTGAAGCCGGGCGAGGTGCTGCCGGCCGACGGAGTGGTGCTGGAAGGCGAGAGCGAGGCGAACGAAGCCATGCTCAGCGGCGAGAGCCTGCCCGTGCCGAAAGCGGCGGGCGATGCGGTAACCGCCGGCACGCTCAATGGCGGCAGCCCGCTGATTATCCGCGTGGAGCAGGCGGGCAGCCAAACGCGGCTGTCGCATATTGTGCGCCTGCTGGATCGGGCGTTGGCGGAAAAACCGCGTATGGTGGAGCTGGCCGACCGCTATGCGGCTTGGTTTGTGGGCGCGCTCTTGCTGCTGGGCGTGCTGGTGTTTGCCGGCTGGGCTTGGTATGCCGATGTGCAAACCGCGCTGTGGATTACCGTGTCGCTCTTGGTGGCCACCTGCCCGTGCGCCTTGTCGCTGGCCACGCCTGCCGCGCTGGCGGCTTCCACCGGCCACTTGGCGGGCGAGGGCGTGCTCATCAGCCGCGGGCACAGTTTGGAAACCTTGGCGCGAATCGACACCGTGGTGCTGGATAAAACCGGCACGCTTACCACCGGCCAGTTGGCCGTATGCGCCGTGCACACCGCCGAAGGCATCAGCCAAGATTTGGCCGTGGCGCTGGCGCAACTTCTCGAGCGGCAGAGCGAGCACCCCGCCGCCCGCGCGATTGCCAACCTGCCACCCGCCAATTTGGCATTGGAAGCGGAAAACTATTTAAACCGCGCTGGGCACGGCATCAGCGCGCAGGTTTGGCATGAAGGGCGGCTGGAACAATGGCGCATCGGTCGTTTGGATTATGTGGCCGAACTCTCGGGTAGGCTACCTGAAAGTTTGCAGGCCGAGCATGCGGGCGGCGCGGTGTATTTGGGCAGCGCGGCCGGCTTTGCCGCCGTGTTCCTGCTGCAAGACCAAGCCAAACCCGAAGTGCCGGCCATGCTGGCCGAATGGAAACGCCAGGGCTTGAGCCTGCACCTGCTCAGCGGCGACAGGCAGGCCGCAGCCGATGCTGTGGCCGCCGCTTTGCCGCTGGATGCGGTGCGCGCCGAAGCCACGCCGGAAGACAAGCTGGCCTATGTGCAGGATTTGCAGGCGCAAGGGCATAAAGTGTTGATGGTGGGCGACGGCATCAACGATGCGCCCGTGCTGGCACAGGCTGATGTGTCGGTGGCCGTGGCCGAAGGCGCAGATGTGGCGCGCGAAGGGGCGGATGTGTTGCTGCTCAACGGCAATATGCGCACGCTGCCCTACCTCACCACCCAAGCCAAACGCACCGCGTGGATTGTGCGCGAAAACCTGTGGTGGGCGGCAGGCTACAACCTGATTATGGTGCCGCTGGCAGCAGCGGGCTGCGTAACGCCGTGGGTGGCGGCGCTGGGCATGAGCCTGAGCTCGCTCCTGGTTTCCGCCAATGCCCTGCGCCTGCTGCGGCGGGCGAAATAGGGGAAGGCTACCTGAAAATAGGTATGGCAGGGTGGCGAGGATAGAATGCTTAGTAAATCAGCCGCTCGCTGTTTTGCCTGGTTGCTAATTCAGTATGACTAAAAATAAAGGAGAAACGCCATGGACATTAAACGGCTGAAATACTTCTGCACCGTGGTGGAATGCGGCAGCTTCACCAAGGCGGCGGAAATGCTGCATATTTCCCAGCCGCCGTTGAGCAAGCGGGTGCAGGAGCTGGAGCAGGAAATCGGTACGCCGCTGCTGTTTCGCGACGGCGGGCGCATTCGGCCCACACCCACCGGTTTTTTCCTTTATGAGCGGGCGCTGGAGATTTTGGTGGGCATTGGCAATATTGAGCGCGATACGCTGATTTTTGCCCAACAGCAGCAGCATGTGTTGCGCATCGGGCTAACCCATCTGTATCAAAAATACTTCACGCCGCTGATTATGGCGATCCATAGCCAATATGCCGATACGGAAATTAATGTGCTGGTATCGGATTCCAGCCATTTGGAAACATTGTTGAATAATCAGCTGATAGATGTTGCGCTTATTCAGCAGCCGAAACGCTTGGAGCGCTACCGCTATGTTGCGCTGCCGGCGGTGCAGATGGCGGCGGTAGTACACCGCAGCCTGCTGCCGGACGGGGTGCCCGACACGATGACGCTGAAACAGCTAAGCGGGCTGCCGCTGATTCTGCTGCGCCGCAGCAGCGGGGTGGGCACGTTTGAGCAGCTGATGGATCAGCTGCACAAGAGCGGCACTACGCCGCAGGTGATTATGCACGTGTCGCAGCCGAGCGTGATTGTGGATTGGATTGAGTCGGGCATTGAGGCGGCGGCGCTGCTGCCGGAATCGGAAGTGTGCCCTTCGCAGCTGCGCAACAGCGTATTGGTGCGGGTGTCGCCCGATCCGCAGGTGTTTTTTCCGGCGTTGGTGAAGCTGACGACAACGCCGGAAATCCGCGGGCTGGAGGAAGTGATGGCCAACGGCTACCCGTTTGTGGCGCCGAAGTGCCGCTGAGAATTGGCCTCAAACAGTTTCAGGTAGCCTTTTGGTGGGGATATATCCGCTGAAAGGCTACCTGAAAATATTTGGCTGGTTGAGGATTGGGTTAGCTGTTTTCTTCATCGCGCCGCCAATGGGTTTTGTGGGCGAAGACGGGGCGGTTACTGGTGTATTTGATGTAATCAAGCTGGAGCTGCCAAATATCGCTGGGAAAAACTTTGGCGATGGGGTGGGCTTGGGCGTAGAGATCGAGTGCGGCGCGGCGTTCGGCAGGGTGGCAATGCATTCGGCACGGGCGGCAAATTGGATGCCGCAGATATCGCGGATGCGTGCGGGCTGGCCGGCGATGGTGCCGGCAATATGTGGGTTGTGCAGCATCAGGCGGCCGTGTTGGGTGTTTTTGCCGGTGAGCACGATGAGGCGGGCGTCAACGGGATCGAGTACGTAGAAGCAGCTGGCACTCCACAGCTCGCCTTCATGGCAGGCGGCCAGGCTGACAACGTGGTGTTCGGTGAGGAAGGCGTGGATATTGGCGGGCAGGGGTGGCATGGTGTTGCTCAATTGGGAGGCAGGGCTGGTTGAAAACAAAGCTTCTGTGAAGCTAAAAGGTGGTGCAGGCAGGGAAACAGACGGAACTGTTTACAGTACGGCGAATGGTATCAGGCGGCAGGGCTGCGGTATATGAGGCTACCTGAGAATAATCATGTGTTCGGCCCGCCAACGGAAACGGCGTGGCAGGTTTCAGGTAGCCTGCCGCGCCGTTTTGCTTCGCTAGGAGTTTGACGTTGGATTGCAAAAACCGGGTTCAACTAAGCCCCTTGATGGAGGCGGTTAGTGTGCGGCGATATAGGTTGCCCACAAATAGGAGAGTGGATGGTGCGGGATGCGCTTAGGTTTTCAGGTAGCCTCTACAGCTTGGCCGTATAAGGCTGAGTGAGGCTACCTGAAACCTTTCTGCCTATGCTTCAAAGTCAGGCAGGAAGCGTTTTACGTCTACTTCCATAAACTTGCAGCGCTGGAAGTGCTCTTTCAGGTGCAGCGGCACGGTGCAATCGAAGATTGTTTTACACGATGTGCCTTCCTGAATCAGACGGTTGCTGAACGCCGGCGATTGTGATGGGTCGAGCGGATGGCAGCGCACGCCGGGGATGAAGATGGTGTCGTTATCGCCCTGGTAGCGCGTTTGCATAGCCCACAAAACATCGTCGGTATCGAAAATGTCCACGTCTTCGTCCACCAGAATCACGTGTTTCAATTCGGGGAAGGCGGAGAAGGCGAGCAGGGCGGCTTGGCGTTGGCGGCCTTCGTCGGCCGGCGTGATTTTCTTAAACTGCATCACAGCCAAAAGTTTTCCGCCACCGGAAGAGTGGGCAAACACGTTTTGCAGGCGGCCGGGCATGGCGCGCTCAACCATATCCAGAATGCTGGCTTCGGTGGGGATGCCGGCCATGTTCACATGCTCTTCGCCCGGGCCCATGGTGGTGCGCAGAATCGGGTTTTTGCGGTGGGTAACCGCTTTCACTTTGATTACGGGCAGGGCGGGCTTGGCGTCGCCGGTGTAGCCGGGGAATTCTGGCATGGCCTTGCCGGTGTTGCTGTTTTGATCTTCGCGCACGCGCACATCGGGCAGCAGTTCGCCTTCAATCACCACTTCGGCATGGGCGATGGCGCGTTCGTTGATGGTGAGGCATTTGGCCATTTCCACTCCGTGGCCGCGCAGCGCGCCGGCAATGCTTAGTTCGTCGAAGCCCAGCGGCGTGGTGGGCGGCTCGAAGCAGGCGGCGATTTCAATGGCGGGATCCACGCCGATGCTGATGGAAATCGGCAGCGGTTTGCCGGCGGCTTCGGCTTTTTGGCGGAAGGCATCGATGTGGCGGCCGGGGGTGAGCCACATGGAAAGCTCGTCTTTGCTCTGCACACACAGGCGATGGATGGTGATGTCGGATTTGCCGGTTTCTGGGTCGGAGGCGTAGCACAAACCCATAGTGAAATAGGGGCCGGCGTCTTCCACTGTATTGGTGGGTGCGGGTAGCAGGGTGCGCAGGTCGAAATCGGGATCGCTAGCTAGGTGCACCACTTCCTGACATTGCGGTTGCTGCCCTTCGCCGAGCAGCACCGGCGGAATGGGATTTTGTACGGAGTCTTTGAGCAGGAAGCCCAAGCGTTCGGGAGCGCAATTGAGAAACTGGCCAACACGTTTGCGCGAGCCAACCAAGCCGATGGCTACCTGAATGCCGGGATAGCCTTTTACTTTGTTAAACAGCATGGCCGGGCCGTTTTTACGGGTGGGGCGCTGGCAGGTGCCGCCGGCACCAACGTAGCGGTATACGCCGGAGAGCTCGGCAATCGGATCAACTTCCACATCGGTGGACACCAATTCGCCGGGCAGGGTTTTTAAAAGCTCGAGGGCGGAGCGCAGGTCGTGAACGGGGGATTTTTGCGGGTTCGGCATTTTCTACACCTCTCTGTTGCGTTGGGGGAAAGTTTTGAATGCCGTTGCAGTATAGGCGGTGGGTAGCCAATAGAAAAATACCGTTTTATTTGATGGGGGATACCAAAAAGATATGGGGAGAAAGAGTGGGTGGGGAAAGCTTAATTATTAGGCCGGTTTGTTTTAGAAAGGCTACCTGAAAACTGTTTGGATGGTTTCAGGTAGCCTCTTTGTTGTTCGGTATTGCTATTCAGCCGCGGCACATCAGGCGTTGTGTTTCGTGCCACATGCCATCGGGGCGCTGTTCGACCACGGCGATGAGGCTGGGGGCTTGGTGAACGAGCTCGGCAGCGTTGATGGTTTGTCCCAGGGGAACGCGGGCGGGCGCGAGGTAGGCGAGGCGGGGCAGGGGGTGGAAGCGTTGTGCGGCTTGGGTGGGGTAGTCTGCCCATTGCGGGAGGAGGAGGCCGCTCCAGCCGAGGGGGTTGAGGGGGTAGCCGTTGAGGATGCCGTTTGGGGTGAAGCCGATGCCGCGGATGATGGTGGCGGTGTTGAGGGGTTGGCTAAAGTTTTGGGGTTGGCGGCAATCTGTTTTGCACGTATTGACTTTGCAAGGACTCGCTGCGCTCGTTTTAGCTCCGCAGAAACTCACTTCGTTCGTTTTAGCTCCGCAGAAACTCGCTTTGCTCGTTTTAGCTTCGCAGAAACTCGCTTTGCTCGTTTTCAGGTAGCCTTGGAGTGGGATGGGTAGTTGGGCGCGGGCTTGGGGGGGGTGGAGGAGGCGGCATTGTTGTTGCAGTTTGGTGGCTTTGCTAAGCATGGTGTCGGCGGGGTTGAGGCCTTGGAAGTCGTCGGGTGTTGTGCCGCCGTAGTATTTGCAGGTAAGTTCGAGGTGGTAGGGGGCGGAGTCGAGCAGGCAGAGGAAGTCGGCAGCGCCGAGGGTTTGGCCGCTTTCGCTGCGGACGGGGTGGTTGCGGGCGATGAGTTGGCAATGGGGAGCATGGGCAAGCCAGAAGGCGAGCAGGCTTTCGGCGTAGTGGCCTAGGCGGTGGCCGAAAGGGGCTTCTTGTTCGAGCCATTGCGTCAGTGGGGCAGGGGCGTCGTCGAGGCTGAGCAGGAAGCGGAAGCCTTGGCTGCCGAGCAGGCGGGGGATGGGGAGTTCGCAGCCGCTGTGCCATAGGGGCGGGGCGGTGAGTAGGGCGGCGAGGTCGCGCACGGCGGGGTGGCTCAGTCGCCACCAGATGGCATCGAGGGCGTAGTTCATGTTTGGGCGGGGATGGAGTGGGATGGAGGGAATGTAGCGATGGCGGGGTGGGCAGTCAAGTTGTCTCAAGAGGCTACCTGAAAAGAGGGCGTGGTTTCAGGTAGCCTTGGCTTGTGGATTGTGTGTGAAATCATTTGTTTTTTATGGGTTGACACCGGATAATGCGCGCGACGCGGCGTGTGCCGGATGAATTAAAGAGACTGTGTATGTATAAAACGAAAAAGCGTGGCTGGCTGCCGTGGGTGGTTGGGGTGTCGCTGTTGTTGGCGGTGGTGCTGTTAATTGTGCAGATGCGCGATGTGCTTTCGCCGTTTGTGGTGGCTGCGGTGTTGGCTTATATTTTGAACCCGCTGGTGGAAAAGCTTTGCCGACACAGGGTGCGGCGTGCGACGGCGGCGATGCTGGTGATGGTGTTTGCGCTGCTGCTGCTGGTGTTGTTGCTGCTGATTGTGGTGCCGATGTTGGTGCAGCAATTTGGCAGTTTGCTGGATAAACTGCCGGAATTGGTGGCGTTTGCGCAAAATAAGGCGCTGCCTTGGATTAATCATATGCTGGGCACGCATTGGGTGTTAAACGACCAATCGGTATCGAAATGGCTGAGCAGTCATGTGGGCAGTGTTCAGGCGGGGCTTTCCAAGGCGCTGCCGGCCTTGTTGGAACAGGGCGGCAGTTTGGTAACCAGTTTGGGCAATTTGATGGTGCTGCCATTTTTACTGTATTACTTCTTGCTGGACTGGTCGCGCTGGGGGGAAGGAATTAACACCATGATTCCGCGACGCTATCTGGCGGCCTATACGCGTATCGGCGGTAATATGGATACGGTGTTGGGCGAATTTTTGCGCGGTCAGCTGATTGTGATGCTGATTATGGGCTTGCTCTACGGTTTGGGCCTGATGCTGGCAGGCTTGGAATCTGGCTTTGCTATTGGTATGGTGGCCGGGCTGTTGGTGTTCGTGCCGTATTTGGGCGCGTTCACCGGCCTGCTGCTGGCCACAATGGCGGCGCTGTTGCAGTTTGGCACTTGGCAGGGGCTGATTACAGTGTGGGCAGTGTTTGCCGTGGGGCAGTTTCTGGAAAGTTTCTTCATCACGCCGAAGATTGTGGGCGACCGCATCGGGCTTTCGCCGTTTTGGGTGATTTTCGCCTTGATGGCTTTCGGCAGCCTGTTGGGCTTCGTGGGCATGCTGCTGGCGCTGCCTTTGGCTGCGGTAACGCTGGTGTTGCTGCGCGAGGGCGTGGCGGCATATATGGATAGCGGGTTCTACCGGCGCGAGAAATAGTCGGGCAGGGCAGGCGTTGTTTGCAAAGGCTACCTGAAACGCAGCACGGCGGAATTTTGGTGCAGCTAAAGTTTCGGGTAGCCTTTGGTTTGGCTTTGGAGGCTGGCTGGAAAATGCGCCGAGCCGCTCCGGTTTTGTTGTATCAGGCAAACGTTCTTTCCCTACTTACCCGCCGTTTGCCGAAAATAGCTCGTGGCTGCTTGCATTTAGACAACATCGCCAGTAAAATGCCGCGCTTACGGATTTTATTTTACTTATCAGGAGATTTTTCATATGGCCAATAGCGCCCAGGCACGCAAACGCGCCCGCCAGTCGCAGAAAAACCGTGCACACAATGCCAGCCTGCGTACTGCTTTCCGTACCGCAGTGAAGAAAGTTTTGAAGGTTGTGGAAAGTGGCGATAAAGCCGCTGCCCAAGCCGAATTCGTGGCAGCCACCAAAGTGATGGACCGCATCGCCGACAAAGGCGTGTTCCACAAAAACAAAGCCGCCCGCCACAAAAGCCGCTTGGCTGCCAAAATTAAAGCCATGGCCTAAGCCGCTTGCTGCATAAACGCTGCCGCATCTTGCAAATAGATGCGGCTTTGTTTTGCGCGGAAGATTTGCAGAACGGCTGTGAGGCTACCTGAAAATATGCCAATCCCAGCCAGCCTCTGCCTCCTCACCTGTAAGGCTGCAGCCAAAATGCGCTACAATGCGCCCACTATCTTGCACAACAGGAATACTCAATGATCTATGGCATCGGCACCGACATCCTGCGTATCGAGCGCATCGAGCAGCTATACGACAAATACGGCCAGGCATTGGCCGAACGCCTGCTCAGCCGCATCGAACTTTTGGAGTGGCGCTCCGTCGGCAACAAGGCAAACTTCCTGGCCAAGCGGTTTGCCGCCAAAGAAGCCTTTGCCAAAGCCGTGCACACCGGCTTGCGCTCGCCGGTAACGCTGCACCACATTTCCATCGCCCACGACAAACTCGGCCGCCCGGAATTTGTGGTGGAGCCGCCCTTGCAGGAATGGCTGCGCCAACAAGGTATCGGGCGGGTGCATTTGAGCCTGAGCGACGACAACGGCGCGGTAGTGGCCTTCGTCGTGGCCGAGAAAGAGTAGGGCAAAGCAGTTTATAAAAATAATAAAAACAATCGCATCAAGTTTTAGTTTCGCAGAAGCCAGCAGGGCTTGTTTTAGCTTCGTTAAAGCTGCGCTTTCAGGTAGCCTGCTGCACGGGCTGCCCGCTAAAACCATTTAATCCAAAGCAAATAGAGAAAGGAAACACCATGTTCTATAGCCGAAACGTCGTCAGCAACACCTTGCTATACGAACGCCCCGCCGACAGCATGGACGCCTTCAGCCAAAGCCTGGCCGAAATGCGCACTGCCCAGCGTCGCTTTGCTGCTGCCGGCGTGCAGGCGCGGGTGGCTATGCTTGCTGCCTTTGCCGACCGCCTCGAAGCCGAAAAAACCAAGCTCGCCCGCATGATTTGCGAAGAAGTCGGCCGCTGCCTGCGCGAATGCGAAGCCGAGATGGATAAATCCGTCTCCCTCATCCGCTATTATGTGAAGCTCGCCCCCCAGCTTCTGCAACATCAAACCATCGCCACCCAGGCCAGCCTCAGCCAAGTGCGCTTCGAGCCCTTGGGCGTGGTGCTGGCCGTGATGCCGTGGAACTACCCCGTGTGGCAGATTATCCGCTTTGCCGTGCCCGCCTTGTGCTCTGGCAATGCCTGTTTGGTGAAACCCGCGCCCAGCGTGGCTCGTGTAACCGCCGCCTTGTTTGATATTGTTGGCAGCGAATTGCCCTGGCGAGCCACTTGGTTGGCACACGAAGATGTGGAATACGCCATTGCCAAAACCGATGCCTTGGCCTTTACCGGCTCTGCCGCCGTCGGCCGCCGCCTGGCCGGCTACGCCGGAAGCCATCTGAAAAAATCCGTGATGGAGCTTGGCGGCAGCAACGCCTTCATCGTGCTCGACGATGCCGACATCGCCCAAGCCGCCGCCGATGCCTGCTATGCCCGTTTCCGCGATGCCGGCCAATCCTGCAACGCCGGTAAACGCATCATTCTCACCAAAGGCATCGCCGCAGAATTCACCCAACTCTTCCTCGAACACTGCCGTCGCCTCACCCCCGGCTGCCCGCTCGATCCCGACACCACCCTCGCCCCGCTGCACCGCAAAGACCTGCAGCTGCAAGTGCACGAACAAGTGCAAGACGCGCTCGAACACGGCGCCAAACTGCTGCTCGGCGGCGAGCTGCCCAACGAAGCCGACACCACTTTCTACCCCGCCACCGTGCTCGACAACATCACTCCCGCCTGCCGCATGTACCGCGAAGAAGTGTTCGGCCCCGCCGTGGGCATTTTCCACGCCTGCGATGCCGCCGACGCCGTGCGCCTGGCCAACGACAACCCCTTCGGGCTCGGCGCCAGCATCTACTCCGCCAACCTCGACAAAGCCTGGGAGCTTGGCCAGCAAATCGAAGCCGGTAGCGTATTCATCAACCGCCACACCAGCAGCGACCTGCGCCTGCCCTTCGGCGGCGTGAAAGACTCCGGCTTCGGGCGCGAACTTTCCGAATTCGGCTTGTATGAATTTGTAAACGTGAAGGCATATTGGCAGAAATAGAGTGGCAGAAGGCTACCTGAAAATGCGAAACCGTTTTTCAGGTAGCCTTATATATTTCGCGATATATTTCGCGCAGTAGGTCGGGTATTTATGCCCAACACTAGCCGCCACAACATAAAATCGGCGTTCACACACAAATCACATTTTTCAGGTAGATTCCCCGCTTTGTGGCTACCTGAAAACCCATTAAGGATACACCATGTCAGTCGGACACTACGAAAATTTCCCCGTCGGCTCGCTGGTTTTACCGCGCCGCCTGCGCCGACCGGTGCACGCCATCTATGCGTTTGCCCGTACTGCCGACGACATCGCCGACGAAGGCGATTTGCCCAACGAAGAACGCCTGCGCCAGCTTGATAATCTGCGTGCCGAGCTCGATCATCTTGCTGCCGGGCAAACCCCGCACAGCGAATTGATGCAGCGGCTCGAGCGCGAAGCCATCCGGCCGTTTAATCTTCCGATCGAGCCTTTCTACCACCTGCTCTCCGCCTTCAGCCAAGACGTGGTGAAAACCCGCTATCAGCACTTCGGCGAGCTGGTGGATTACGCCCGCCGCAGCGCTAATCCGATCGGCAGATTGCTGCTGCACCTCTACGGCCACACCGACCCGCTCAGCCTTGCCCAAAGCGACGGCATCTGCACCGCCCTACAACTGATTAACTTCTGGCAAGACGTGGCAGTGGATTGGCAGAAGGGCCGCGTTTATCTGCCGCAAGACGATCTGGAAAAATTCGGCGTGAGTGAAGCGCAAATTGCCGAAGGCCGCGCCGATGCCGCCTTCCAACGCCTGATGGCGCACCAATGCCAACGCGCCCACAAAATGCTCAAGGCCGGCTCCCCGCTAGGCAAAACCTTGCATGGCCGCATCGGCTTCGAGCTGCGCCTGATTATCCTTGGCGGGCAAAGCATTTTGCGCAAGCTGGAGGAAAACCGCTACAACGTCTTCACCCGCCGTCCCGTACTCGGCGCGAAAGATTGGTGGCTGATGCTGAAACGGGCTTGGCTCAAGAAGTGAGTGGCAGTATTCAGCCCAGCCAAAAGGCTACCTGAAAATTTTAGCTTCGCAGAAACTTGTGATCTCGTTTTAACTTCGTTGAAGCTTCGCTTTCAGGTAGCCTTTTTGTTGCGCGGCAATATTGTCAACTTTAAGGATACTCAATCAGCGCATAGGCCGAATGGTTGTGGATGCTTTCGAAGTTTTCGCTTTCCACGCTGAAGCGGTCGATGCGCGGGTCGTTTTTCAGCGCCACAGCGATGTCGCGCACCATGTCTTCCACGAATTTGGGGTTTTCGTAGGCGTGCTCGGTAACATATTTCTCATCGGGGCGTTTGAGCAGGCCGTAGAGCTGGCAGGAGGCTTTGTTTTCCACCAAATCGATGATTTCTTCAATGGAAACTTCCTGTTTGTGGCAGGTGAGGGTAACGGTAACGTGCGAGCGCTGGTTGTGCGCGCCGTATTGCGAAATTTCCTTGGAGCAGGGGCAGAGGCTGGTAACCGGAGCCAATACTTTGATTTGGTGGCTGTATTCTCCGCTGGCCGGCACTTCGCCCTGCCAGGTTACGGCGTAGTCGAGAAACGAGGTGATGCCGCTCACGGGGGCGGCTTTTTTGCGGAAGAAGGGGAAGCTGATATGGATGCGGCCGGCTTGGGCATCGAGCCGCTCCAGCATATCGAGCGTAAGCTGGTGCAGGCTGGTGAAATCGAGCACCAGGTGCTGCCGCTCTTCCATCAGCGCCACAAAGCGCGACATATGCGTGCCTTTTTGCGAGGCGGGCAGGGCAACGGTCATGCCGATGCGGGCGATGGTCTGCTGCACGCCCTCTGCGCTCTGGATTTGCAGCGGGAAGTGCAGGTCTTTGATGCCCACTTGGTTGATGGGCATATTGCGTTGGTCGGGGCTGCTTTGCACGTCGGCAATGGCATTCATCCGTGGTTTCCTTATCGGGTGTGTGTGGCGGTGGATTAAGGGGTCGAAGTATAGCCCTACCGCCGTCGCGGGGCAATTGTTGGCGCGAGTTTATAGCGCAGATTTATGGCCGCGATTTTGCTGCCCGCCCCAGCGGCGGGTGTTGCTTGCGCTTTTGGTTTATCATATTGCTTTATCTGCATACTGCCGAGAACATCCTCTTTGCAGCCAGAAACCCCAAACACCCACACATAAGGAAGCTATCATGCCGCAACCGCAACTGACTAAACTACACCGTTCCCGCCAACACCGCATACTGGCCGGCGTGATGGGCGGCATTGCCGAATACCTCGGCTGGTCGCCCACGCTGACGCGCATCCTGTTCGTCATCATTTCCTGCGCCAGTGTGGCCGTGCCGGGCATTCTGATTTATATCATCCTGTGGTTTATCATGCCGAATGCCACGCCCGATTCCTACCGCTAGCCCGTTTCAGGTAGCCTGCACAACCATTTTCCTCTTCTACGCACGGAAAGCTCAATGAAACACGCCGCCCTGATTTTAACCGCAAGCCTGCTGCTTGCCGCCTGCCAAAGCACCGGCACGGTGGCCGAACACCAAAACGCCGCTTTCTATCCCTTAGTCCAAGGCGAAAACAGCCACGAAGAATTCGTACGGCACTGCGCCGCCGAACAAGGCACATTGGGCGTGGTGCAGGCTGCCGACAACCGACATGCCTACACGTTGGTCTGCCGCAGCGCCGACGGAACGCTGGCCTATGGCTACGGCATCGGACGCAGATAATTCAGCACGCCCCCATTCCCACACAAGGACACCCCATGAACATCCTCTTCATCGCCGACCCGTTGGCCACCTTCAAAACCTACAAAGACACCACCTACGCCATGATGCGCGAAGCCGCCAAGCGCGGGCACAAATTGCACCACACCCTGGCCGGCGAACTCTCCGTGCAAAAAGGCCAAGTGGTGGTACAAGCCGCTCCTTTCCAATTTATTGGCGCAAAAGACGACCACGACCACGAATGGTTCAAACCGCAAGGCAAAGTGCAGGCTGCCTTAACTGAGTTCGATGCCGTGATTATGCGCACCG